>JALYYZ010000408.1 GCA_030945985.1 Chloroflexota bacterium | reverse complement strand
GCCACCGCGCCTACGACCTCGTCGCACACGCGTATACAGCGTCCGCACACAACACAGCGATCACGGTCCAGGTCAATCGCGGGAGAAAGCCGCTCAGCCGGGCGCACCACCTTGGGGCGGCGATTGTCGGTGCCGGTCACGCCATATTCATACCCGTAGTCCTGAAGGCGGCAATCCCCGTTGGCCTCGCAGATGGGGCAGTCAACCGGGTGGTCCGTATCGAGTGCTTCCATGATCATGTTGCGCTGCTGCCAGATACGCTCATTAATTGTGCGTACTTCCATGCCGTCAGTTACGGGCGTAGAACAGGAAGTGGTAAGCTCAAAGCCCTTGCGGCCGGAGACCTCCACCACGCACATGCGGCAAGCGCCATAGGCGCGCAAGCCAGGCAGGTAGCAGAAGTTGGGTATCTCAATACCTATCTTACGGCAGGCGTCCCACACATATGTATTAGCAGGCACTGTCACCTTCGTGCCGTCTATTATGACCGTTACGTCCTTGGCGTCTGCCATCCTCTGCTCCTCAGTCTATTTATACTTTCAGTTCTAATATAATCCGCTGGGCTCTGTACCATCGCGGACACCCTTCAACAGAATTCCGTGTCCAGCATTCGAGTCGTACCTGTACAATGCGAGTACAAGGGCCTGTTCAAACTTGTTACCGCTACACCCCTGCGCCTCTTGTACCGGCTGGAGCAGCGGCTGTGCTATGTCCATTGCTGCCGGTTCCACTCACCTGGGTGATCGCCCCAAACTGCTCACGATAGCGCTCCCCGATGCGTGGGGCCAGGAAGCGCTCTTCCACCGTGTTTGCGTGTAGAGGACAGGTGCCGGTAGGGCAGACCTTCTGTAGAACGTGCTGGTCGAACTCCTCTCGGAAATAACGCAAGCCGCCCAGCAGGGGCAAAGGCGCTGTCTGTCCCAGGCCGCAGAGGGACATCTCCACTACGTGGTCGCTCCACTTGAGCATAATCGGTATATCGTCAGCTTTGCCGCCGCCGAGGGCCACCCGGTCTAACATAGTGAGCAGATTCTTCGTACCAATACGACACGGCACACACTTACCGCACGATTGATAGCGGTTGAAGCGCCCAAAATAACGACTCATATCAACGATGCACGTTCTGTCATCATACACCACGTAGCCGCCGGAGCCCATGGTTCCACCATACTTGTCCAGCGAATCGAAGTCCATGATAACGTCGAGATATTCGTCCGGCAAGCAACCGCCCGACGGCCCGCCCGTCTGGATAGCCTTGAATGGACGCCCATCCAGGCACCCACCTCCGCATACCTCTACAAGCTCACGCATTGTGAGGCCCAGGGGCAGCTCATAGACGCCTATTGTTTTGATCGAACCCATCAGGGTAAAGAGCTTGGTGCCTTTGCTTTTTTCCGTACCAAGCGCAGCAAACCACTGGGGGCCATTCACCACAATCTGAGGTACGCAACTTATCGTCTCTGTATTGTTCACTACCGTAGGCAGATTGAAGAGGCCCGCCTCTACGGAGCGGGGAGGCTTGGTGCGAGGCATAGCACGTTTGCCTTCAATACCGAACATGAGCGCCGATGCCTCACCCGAGATGTAGGCCCCGCCACCCATCTGTACGTCCATGTGGCAGGAGAAGCCCGAGCCCATAATGTTGTCACCCAGGAGGCCTGCGGCGTATGCCTGTTGCACGGCGATCTTTGTGCGATGGATTGCCAGTGGGTACTCGTCGCCGACGTAGATATACGCCCAGGGAGTGCCGACTGCGAATGCCTGGATGATTAGGCCCTCGACTATCTGGTTCGGGTCGCCTTCGTGCAGGATGCGATCTTTGAATACGTTGGGCTCGCCTTCGTGCGAATTGCAGATAACATACTTGGGAGCCTTGCGGGCCTTGCGTCCACCCGACCACTTTGTGCCGGTAGGGAACCCTGCGCCCCCACGGCCCCGCAAACCAGCGTCACTCACCATCTGTATAACCTCGTCCGGATTCATACTGAAGAGCACGCGCTTGAGGGCCTCATAGCCACCCCTGGCAATGTAGTCGTCTATCGACTCAGGGTCTATATAACCCAGGTTACGGCCAACTACCCTATGCTGCAACTTCCAGAAGGGCAGATCACGAGCAACAGGTATGCCGCCAATGCCCAGCTCGGCGCCATCCCATTCGTCGGTGCCGTAAATGCACACAGCCAGGTCCGGTCGCAGCTCCCCGCGTCGGATGACGCTCTCCAGCATGTCTGGCACCTTATCAGCAGTTATGTGGGCATAAGATATGCGCGGCTTGCCCGGCATGATTACATCTATCTGTGGCTCCATATAGTGGGTGCCCATCGGCCCAGCCCGTCGCACTATTGCCTTGATGTTGTTGCCCGACACCCAGTCACGTATTGCCTCGAAGGTCGCTACCACTCCATGCGCCACCGAAGATGACCCCCAGGGCACAATAATTACAGGCACATCGGCCTGTGTCATGGTGGCTTGCCATCGCTTGCGGGCAGCCGCTTGCCGACCCTCAAACTGCTCACGAGTTATCTGCGTGCGTCTGGCAACGTCCATTGGGTAATAGTGTGCTACTTCGCTCATCTTTTGCTCCGCTTCTACAATGTGACAGGTGATACAGGGGCTCTGATCTACCTACTTACTTACGCAACCATCATACGCTTTGCCTTAAGCGTGTAAGCCGCGCATGGCTTAGCTCTGGCTAGCCGAACCCGACGCACCAGGTCCAGGCGTGGGAGGCATCGTCTGAGTAACCTGCTCGACGCTCGGTGCGACGGCCACATTGGCCCCACCGGCTGCTCCTCCCTGCGGCATGAATTGTGCCACCTCGTACCCCTGGTACAACTCGTCTGACGTAGGTCCAAAGCCGTAATTTTCTTCGTAATGAGGATTGTGCCCGCCCGTAAGGTTATCACCTATAGGCACATCATCGCCTGCTGAATACCACTGGTCGATAATAGCTGCCATCTTTTCCGGTGTAACATGCGAGTAGTATGTGCCATCTATCTCCACGAGCGGTGCCAGGTCGCACGCGCCCAGACAGATCGATTGCGGCTCGAAGGTGAATACGCCGTCAGCGCTCGTATCGCCGGGGCCCACGTCGAGCCTGTTCTCTATCGCCTCGCGCACACCGGCAGCGCCAAGCACATAGCAGCCCGTTCCTTCGCAGGACATGATAACGTGGCCCGCCCGTGGGGAGTACCTGAAGAATGAGTAAAAGGTGATTACCCCGTAAACCTCCGCAGAGGAGAGGCCCATCTCAGTCGCCATCTGCTCGGCGGCGTCCTGTGTGATATAGCCAAACTTGACCTGCATCTCCTGCAACACAGGTATCATCGCCTCGATGGGGTCTACGTGGCTATACTTACTGATAATAGCGCTCACCTGCTCAGGCGAAATCGCCCGAGCAGGAATGACGGCGCTGCTATCGGCAAGCGGTTGGATAGGGGCACGGTTCTCGTAAGGCGCAAGGTCACCGGAGCGCACGCTACTCAGGTCCTGCCCTACATATTCATCTCCCCTGGCCGGCTGGTCTCCACCTGGATTGCCGTTCATCTGCTGCTCCTCGCATGTAAATTGGAGTGCGCCATAATGGAGGCGGCGTCGCCCATATTTTAGCGGTCTACCTCGCCTACAACTATATCAATGGAACCTATATTTGCCACAACATCGGCGATCATAGCCCCTTCGGACATTACGGGTAGCGCCTGCAGGTTTACGAATGAGGGAGCACGGTTGCGCGCCCGGTAGGCATGGTTCTCGCCGTTAGAAACGATGTACCAACCGAGCTCTCCCTTGGGCGACTCGACGGCCGAGTAGTATTCTCCCACAGGCGCTCTGAAACCGTGTATGACGAGGATAAAATGCCGCTGCATAGCCTCGATACTGGTCATCGTTTCTTCCTTCGAGGGAAGGGCCACTCGTATATCTCTGGTAAGCACAGGGCCGCCAGGCAACTGGTCGACTGCCTGGCGGATCAGCTTCAGGCACTGGCGCATCTCTTCCATGCGTACCAGGAAGCGGTCATAGACGTCGCCGTGTGTTCCCACAGGCACCTCAAACTCAAGACGATCATACGCAGCGTAAGGACGAGCCTTGCGTACGTCGTATGCTACACCGGAGCCACGCAGGCTGGGCCCTGTAAGACCCCACTGGATAGCATCTTCGGCGGAGATGACACCCACGCCTTTTACACGCCGCAAGAATATAGGATTCTCGGCAAGCAGAGTGTCGTACTCCTTGAGACGGCCAGGCATGATCGCCAGGAACTCCTCCAACTTCTCCAGGAAGCCGGGCGGTATATCCTTGGGGAAACCTCCCACGCGCTGAGAGTTGAGAGTAAGACGGGCGCCTGTCTGCATCTCCAACAGGTCCAGTATCAGTTCGCGCTCGCGCATGGCGAAGAGGAAGACGGTAATAGCCCCGAGGTCCATCACGTGCGTGCCAAGCCACAGGAGGTGTGAAGCGATACGCTGCAACTCAGAAAAGATCACACGCAGATATTTGGCCCGCTCGGGTATCTCAATGTCCATGAGCTCTTCGACGGTCTGGACAAAGGCCAGGTTACCGGTGAAAGCAGCTACATAATCTGTGCGGTCGGTCCACGGCACGAACTGGTTGTACATACGGTACTCACCAAGCTTTTCTATGCCGCGGTGCAGATAGCCCAGGTCCGGTATAGCCTTCTTGACCACCTCGCCATCCAGTTCCAGGAGCACACGTAGCACCCCATGTGTCGACGGGTGCTGAGGGCCTAGGTTGAGTGACATCATTTCAGTCTTAGGCACCACAGCACTACGGCCAGGTTCGATGCCCGTATCGACAACAGCCTGATCTATGGAGGTGCCGTCATCATCACGCTCTTCGGCAACCGGGTCCATTTCTATCCCTGCGCGTTGCTCTATAGCCATATCTTTCCTCTCTTTTCTGATTCCCAGCTCTAGCCTCTGTACAGGGGAGCCGCAAGGTCAGGATGTATAAGTTCCGTATCCGGCCAGGGGATAGTCCTTACGTAGCGGGTAACCCTCCCAATCTTCCGCCAGGAGTATGCGGCGCAGGTCCGGGTGGTTGGAGAAGACTATTCCAAACATATCGAAACATTCGCGCTCCTGCCAGTTTGCCGTCTTCCAAATAGAGTAGAGAGAAGGCATTTCATCGCCGTCAGCTACCGCCGACTTGAGACGTATCAGGTGGTTACGCGTCATACTGTAAAGGTGAGACACGACATCGAAGCGTTCCGGCCTCGCCGGGTAATCGACGGCTGTCAGGTCGGTCATAAAGTCGAATTCAAGCTCGGGCGTATCCCGAAGAAAACGGGCAACCTCAACCACATGTTCTTTGGCAACCCTGATCGACACCTGGTCCCTGAAAGAAGTGGCCTCTATTATCACCTCCGGCATGGCGGCTCGCAAGTGCTGAACGGCCACGTTCTGCTCAGGATCCACCCCTCCGGGAGGCGGCACATACTTCCCTCTAAACGGCACATAATCGGTCATAACTGCCCCTCAATAAACTTTGTACATAGGTGATGGCGCCATGCCTGAACCGGCAACCTGTCAGGCGCTCACAACCTTCTTCGGTGGAGTGGAGATCGTGCGAGCAATCGTCTGGCCCTGAATCTTCTCCTGGAGTTTGAGAATGCCGTAAAATATGGCTTCGGGGTTTGGTGGGCAACCTGGGATGTAGATGTCGACAGGCACTACTTCGTCTATACCCTGCACAACAGCATAGGTGGGGAAGGGGCCGCCGGCGGACGCGCAGTTGCCTACGGCGATGCACCACTTAGGCTCCGACATCTGGTCCCAGATGGTACGCATCACTGGCGCGAACTTCTTGGTAACGGTGCCACACACGAGCATTACGTCACTCTGGCGGGGAGAGAAGCGATAAAGCATACCGAAGCGCTCAAGCATATCAAAGCGAGATATACCTACCGCCATCATCTCGATCGCACAGCAGGCGGTCCCCAGGATCAGGGGCCACATGGAGTATCTATGCGCCCAGTTGAACAGAAAGTCGGCCGTGGTGGTGACCACACTGGGACGAAAGCGATTTACTAAGAGACCCAATCGAGTGCTCCTTTTCTCCAGGCATATATATACGCCACTAACAGGAGAGCAATAAAACTTGCCATTTCAATAAGGCCATACCAGCCGATCGAGTTGAAAGCCACGGCCCAGGGATAGAAGAAGACCGCCTCGATATCGAACACCACAAACAACATAGCAATTATGTAGTAGCGCACAGTATAGCGCTGCTGAGCCTCACCAATTGGCGGCATACCCGACTCATAGGCCATCGACTTTATAGGGTTGGGGTTCTTGGGTGCAAAGAGTAGGGGCACCATTAGCATGATCCCGCCTACGCTGATGGTCATCACAAAAAATATGCCGATTATGATCCAGTAGGATTGGTTCTGAACGAGCGCGTTTGCGCTCACAGGCGTGGCCGTAGGCTGTGCCTGGGCCATAAGTGACAACAATCTCATCCCTCTCCTCCTGGTTCCCTACTTATCCTCAGTCTATTGTAATTTATATCACAATCAGCATAGGGGGGCAAGGTATAAAACAGCTTATTAGCTGTCAAGGACTCCGGTCCATGTGGGCGATGCAGCACCCAATTATCTGCAAGGTTCAGGCCAACGTCCAGATTGGCGCCAGCGCCTGCACTCCACTAATGATACGTCGTAAATGCCCTCTGCAGATGAACGTCATCACTCACTCTCTTCGGCCAATCTCTTGAAGTTGAGTAGCTGCTTGCGCATCATGACCAAATCGCCCCAGGGCAACAGCAAACGCATCAGCCAACCCACAAGGCCGCTCCGACGCTCACATGTCAGCTTTACAAGCAATCGGCACCTGCTAACACCCAGCGGAACGATCATATAACTCAAGGCCATCTCTCCGAAGATACGCGCCGCATCGGAGCCATGACGCATCTTCAACGTCACCTGCCTACCTTGCTCAAAGTCGACCACCCTGAAGATATACATCATGGACTGACCCACGGCGAGCCTGTCCAACCCCGTTATCAGATTGCCGGGGCTGCGCCGTCGCCTGTTATCTATCAGGTCGTAGCTGTAGGGAGCAACGCGCATCTGGCAAAGCCAGCGGTAAACCATGTGCGGAGCGGCTTCTATCGTCACGCCCCGATAACAATCTAGCTGCGCGTCACGCACATAACGGTCGCAAGGGTAGGTGAGGAGACGCTCGCCAGGCGTGGTGCCCCAGGTAAGACTGACTGACATGCATACCTCCTAATGCCTCTTCAAGCGACCTCTTGGGAAAGACCGCTCATTTCCAAGAACAAACAAATATAAATGCTGCGGGGTTTTGATTTGTTTGTTCTATTTCCAAAAGCTAAAAGGTCCATGAAGCTGAACTAAGGAAAGCTGCGACCTGAATCCTTAGGTCCGGTACCTATCATCATCAGATGTGATAAGGCGCACACCGCGCTCATAGCTGAAATAGTTGAAGGCCCAGTTGGTGAGCACGAGCAGCCTGTTGCGGAATCCTATCAGATAGATAATATGCACGAAAAGCCATCCAAACCAGGCCAGGCGCCCGGTCAGGCGTAACCCAAAGGCGTCCATCACGGCCGAGCGCCGCCCTATAGTCGCCATGCTCCCCAGGTCGTGGTACCGAAAGGTTTTCATGGGACGCCCAGCCATTTGGGAGAGTATGTTCCTCGCGGCCTGCTTACCTTGCTGGATAGCCACCTGGGCCACCATGGGGTATGCCTGTTCATCCTTATAGCCTTCAAGGTAGGCCATGTCGCCCACTACGAATAGCTCCGGGTGGCCTGGCAGGTTCAGCGCCGATGCTACCTTCACTCGAAAGCCCCGTGCCAATTCAGCGTCCATGTGCTCCGCAAGCTCTGCCGCGCGCACCCCAGCCGCCCATACGACAGTGTGCGCCTCGATAACGCTTCCATCCTTTAGATGCACTCTATTGTTGTCGACCATATCGACCGGGCTGCTGAGCAGCACCTCCACGCTCATCTGGGCGAGTTTTTTGGCGGCGCTATTTCGGAGCGGCTCAGGAAAGGCGGTCAGCAGGTGGTCCATCGACTCCACCAGGACGATCCGCGACTCCGTGACATCTAACCTCGGGTGATCCTTGCTGAGCACGAAGTGTATCAACTCAGAAATGGCTCCTGCAAGCTCGACCCCCGTCGGACCGCCGCCGATCAACACAAAGGTGAGTAACGCTCGTCTCTTCCGGGGGTCCGGCTCGTTGGCTGCCTTCTCAAATGCGAGCAGGATACGATTGCGAAGCCGACCCGCCTCGTCGATATCTTTTAATCCCAGCGTGTTTTCAGCCAGGCTGGTATTGTCAAAGTAGTTGTTTGTGCTACCCGCCGCAAGTATCAAGTAGTCGTAGGAAATCGCAGGCCCGTCCGTGTATACAAGCTGCTTTGACGGATCCACCTTCTGCACATCGGCAAGGCGAAAGTAAATGTTGCGATACTTTCGGAATATAGCCCTGACAGGATAGGCGATGGACTCCGGCTCCAGGGCAGCGGTAGCCACCTGATAGAGAAGGGGCCAGAAGCCGTGATAGTTGTTTCGATCCAGCACCAGTACGTCCACGTCTGCTTTTTCAAGCTCTCGTGCGGCGTTCATCCCGCCAAAGCCGGCTCCAACGATTACCACGCGTGGCCTCTTATTCTTCCTAGACACGACCGCCTCTTTTGCGAAAGCAGAAGGTGCTATCGAGGCAGCATGGAGAGCTTTCTCTTCGGAAGTTGCGATAGTAACTTGCATGGAGTACTCCTGGTCCGTTGTTAGCTTTATGATACGTGAAATAAATCACAAAGTCAATCGGTCAAGAGATGTATAAGGCATGCACAGAGACGGGCTTCGGCGTGCTACCCTCTTGCAGGCACATAGCCCAGCTTCTTGAGATGTTTTCGCGCGGCAGTTTCGTGCTCTTCGGGGATTAGCAGCACGGATTGCTCGTCTACTTTGCCAACCTTCACGAGGCCGCGCAAGGCTTTAGCATACTGCACCTCGGCCAGCACATAAGGGTCGTCGCACGCCAGGACGAGCATGCGCCCAGCTTCCCGAAAAGCATTCAGTTTCTTTTCAAGATCTGAAAGGAAGCGATGCACCGTTTGTGGGAGATCATCCTCCGCAATGCCACTCTTTGAGGCAAGGAAGGCGCGTACCATCTTTATGTTCAGGCCGCTCTGCGCCGCGTCGAGTAGCACATCTCGGCTGAGCCGGTAGACATTCTCACTCTCGACTGCGGCTATGCGCCCCAGGAAGGCACGCTCATTAGGCAACAGGCGCAGCGGGTCGGTAATTACAATGTCGAGGTTCGGGAGCACCCTCAGCACAGGTGGGCCGGAGACTGCATCGGGCAATGGCGGGGCATAGCTGGAGCTGAGTCCGAGAACATAGGCCCCGAGCGGCGTGAGACGCAAAGCCACCAACCCATCATACCGGCTTACATACTTGTGCTGGAGCCCGTATATGGTTCCGAAGTCATGCGGGCTCTCCTCGGGCCGCGTATATGCGATATCAACAATCCCGAGAGTAGCAATATACTCCCATAGGAGGGTACGAAGGTAAGAGCCTATTATTACATCCCAGTAGCGTACTTCGCTCGCGTCGAAGTACGAGCCGACCACCAGCAATAGGGGAGAGTTGCGTTCTATAGAGGGTAGCAGACTTTCGGCGCGTATATAACGCAGCAGCTCCTCAAAGAGTACCCACCTGCCGGGAGGGCAGTTGCGCAAAGCAGAAACAAATTTACCTTTCCTCTCGGAAGGCTTGGTGAGTCGCACGCCGCTCGACTGTTGCCCGCGTATGCTGCGCACACGAGATAGCTCATCGAGCAAATCGCTCTTGGTCCAGGCATTCCAGGCTAACTTGATCTGTTGGGCGTCTAAAGGCTGGCTCATAAGAGCTATACCGCTCTTCGTTAGTTGCACTTTGCTGCCCGAACCCGCAAGCTCTATCCACCCGGCAGCCTGGGCCAGCATGACCCATGCGAAGGGGCGCATTGCGTCCTCTGCCCGCTGGTACTCGTCACCCTCGAAGTAGTCGCCTGCAAGCATCCGCGTGCGCAACTGTTTGACGGTAGGCAAAGTGGGCAACCTGGTCGTAGCGCTTACGGCCACTTTCCCCTCCGCTGCGGCGCTGAGCACACTCAGCAAATCGTGGAAGACAGATACTTCAGATTGTGTAATCCAGAGCTGGGGCAGCGGCCGATTGCTGCCAGGGGTCGCCACCAACACAGGAGGCTCCGGACCGCTGTGCATCTTCGCAGGGGGCGGCAACTGCAATAAACCTTTCAGCGTCTCAGATAGATCGGCTGGTATGTAGCGTCCAAAATCGTAGCTGTAAAAGAAGAGAATATCGAACGCCGTAGCGATCTTCTTGCCGGAGTTGCGCGTCCCGCTGAAACCATAATAACCATAGTATGGTGTTGGTCTCGTTGGAGGCTGTACCGCAGGATATTTGGCTCCTAAAGCCGTCTCCCGGTACTCGCCTTCATAGCTATGCACGATCTCGGCAACCACCAACCTCTGGCCGGCGCTCATGGTATCCAGTAGCATTCGCAAGTTGGATCTGCTAGCCATGTACTGCTGCACATAGGCTATAAGATCGGCTTTGCGCGTGGGGGTCTTGCCAGGGAGATAATCGGCGTACCATTTCAGGATATCGACCGTCTCCGACTGGAGGCTCTGCTCCAGGACGGGCAAAGTGGATTGGTTGTAGCTTGATAAACGCGGCATTGTTTATTTAGTGAGGAGGTACATAAAAAGCTACGGCTCCACAGCGGTCAGGGCTTTGTTCCCTTTAGCCTTACCGCCACTTCTGTGTCCGTTCAGCTTTGCCTCTGGTAAATGCGACAATTCCAGCTCGAATATGCGCCTGGCAATAGCCACAGTGGTGGCGTATGCCGAGTCCATCCCCAGGTATGCAAGACGAATGGCGCCCAGGTTCTTACCCCTTGTATATGGTGTATCTGAAGCATAATGCAAGAACCCGAGGTCGAAGGGAAGACGCGTAAAGTTTATATGCTCGCCGGTGGGATGGCGTACCGGGTGGGTATACTCGTACAGCGCGTTCAGGTAAGGTCCCGACTCCATCTCGACGACGGTGTAGTTCTCCTGGTAGTAGAAGTCCAGGTAAGGACGGTTTTGGAGGTAGGTGCCTTTGACTGTGACCGCCTTCTGGTTATCAAGCACCGAACCATAGGCCAGGAAGGGTGACACTTCGCCCGCGGTAAAACAGTTATTGAGCCAGTAAGTGTTGTCGCTGTGCTCATCGAACACCGAGTCGCTTATCATCACATCGCCGATGCGCCCATTTAGGGTGGCTGCCTTGCCCACCACATAGACCCCTCGGATATTTTGAAGGCTTTCGGCAAGCTGCACCAGGATGTAGTAAGCCGCCATGCCAAGTGGGTAATCAATATTCAGGATAATAGCACGGCTGTTGTGCAGCTTCTCTATACCGTCTACTTTGACGCGAGGGTCGAAGTCTGTAGAATCGAGACGGCTAAGCTCCACTACCTGGGCATCAACGGGCATTCCCTCTTTGCTGTGTACATAATGGATACCCCGCTCCTCCTCCTCGCTCTTACGATTGAGGCGAGCTGCCTTGCCTGGTTCAGTCTCACTATAAAAGCTGCGCGAGGCATAGTAAAGCATATTCTCCAGACTGGAGCGCACCTGGCCGTGTGTGAGCTTCTCAAACTCTCCAATAAGCTCATGGTCTTTTGATCGCTTGATGTACTCCTCTATTTGTGGGCGGGCACGAAGCACACTGCCACTCAGGAGGTTGACCATGGCATGGATATTCGAGGATACGAAATAAACCGGCCTGTCACAGAGGTCACGCTGTACTAACAGCTTGTTCACCGGGTCCCACCACTGCTGGGTAGCCTTGGCATAAGCAGTGTAT
>JALYYZ010000447.1 GCA_030945985.1 Chloroflexota bacterium | reverse complement strand
CCCCCAGGCTCAGGCGCGCGCTTCACGGTCACCCTCCCCCCGGCTCAGGCCGGTAAGCCCAGGCCGCCACTGCCCGGCAAGCGTGAGCGCGAGGCGGTGGGCACACAGGTCTAGTGCAGCTTCATGGACCTCATAGCTTTTGAGAGAAAAACAAAGAAATCAAAACCCGCAGGGTTTTGATTTCTTTGTTCCTGGAAAAGAGTGCTCTTTCCCAGGAGGTCATGAAGCTGCACCAGGTAATCGCATAGCGTTCACTGCAAGTCGGTATAGCAGTATAATAGATAAGCATGACAGTATGGTAGATATTTTGTAGTGACTTCTATATGGGGCGTACACTAAGACAAGGGGGGAACATGTCATCGCTGACCCACTCGCTGTACACACCCGAGCAGTACCTGGGCATGGAGCGCAATGCTGATAACAAGGCCGAGTATGCAAATGGCCGTATAATCGCCATGACCGGCGCGAGCCTGGAGCACAACACTATTACGGCCAATCTCGTGCGTGTAGTGGGCAATCAGTTCGTGGAGCGCCCCTGTCGCGTGTTTAGTAGTGGTATGCGTGTCAAGGTAGCTGCTACCGGCCTCTACACCTATCCTGATGTAGTTGCCGTGTGCGGCGAGATCTATTTCGATGACGCTCAGCGTGATACGATTGTGAACCCGACTGCAATAATCGAGGTCCTATCTCCGTCGACCGAGGCCTATGACCGTGGTGAGAAGTTCGCGCATTACCGTAGATCGGTAACGCTGGCCGAATATGTGCTCGTCGCGCGGGACAAAGTTCGTATCGAGCGCTATGTCCGGCACGCCGGCACATGGATACTCACCGAGATAAGCGACCTGGACGGCACACTCCGCCTGGGCTCTATTGGCTGTGAGGTAGCCCTGCGCGACATATATGATAAGGTGGCGTCCGGGCTTACTTTGTGATTGATTGTCGATGCTGTGCTGAATGACAGAGGGCGATATGGTATCATATATCCGAAGAGAGCCTTACAGGTTGGCGCTTAGAAATGCAGGGGAGGGAAGATGCCACCACGTTGGTCGCCGTACGAAAGGATGGGCCGCTCGCAGAGTGGTCTGCATAAGCTGCTTGGTGAGCTTGAGGTCGAGATAATGGAGGAGATGTGGCACCGTGGCGAGGCCACCGTGCGCGATATGGCCCTGGTCGTCCGTGAAAAGCGCGACGCTGCCTATACTACCGTCATGACCGTCATGTCGAACCTCGCTGAGAAGGGTCTGCTCACACGCACCCCTATAGACAAGAAGACCCACCTCTATCATGTAGCTCTGACGCGCGAGGAGTTCCTGGCACAGTCCAGCCAGAAGATGGTCGATACCCTTATACACGACTTCGGTGACCTTGCCCTGGTGCAGTTTCTTGAAGCGGTCGACGACATGGAACCTGACCGGTTGGAGCGCCTGCGCAGGCTGCTCAACGAAACCAGAGGCCCCCAACCACCCGAGGCAGAAGAGAGCGAGAGGGGGGTGGCTAAGGAGTGAACGCCAGTAAGTACTTCAGGCGGCTCCTGTGGCTTGCCGTTCTAACTACCCTCTTGCTGGCGGGATCGGTTGCCGGACCTCCTGCCGTGGGCCTCTTTCTCGCGCGCGCACATAGTGCCACACTGCCAGCCGACTCCGCTGCCTGCGCGCCCATACCTGCTGCTGTGATATCCGCTCCCTGGCCTATCTACCTGCTCACCTATTTGCTGGGCGCACTCCTCTGCACCGGGTTGCTCTGTGGGCTCGCCTCTTTCGTCAGGCAGTGGTATCGCACCCGCTCAACCCTCGATGCCCTGCTGAAACTCGCCCGCCCCGGACGCAGCCTGCGCCGTGGCCTACCCCGTGAGATAGCAGGTCGACTGGACTATATAGAGACCGAGAGATCAATCGCCTTCTGCTATGGCTTGCTGTCGCCACGCGTTTGTGTCTCCTCGGGCGCACTCTGCGGGCTGACCGAGCGCGAGGTAGAGGCGCTGCTGCTTCACGAGCATTACCATCTACTGCATCGCGACCCGTTGAAGGTAACGGTAGCCCAGGCACTCTCCAGCGCCTTTTTCTTCCTGCCCCTGATGCGCGAGCTGCAACAGCAGTATGTACTGGCCAAAGAGATCGAGGCCGACCTCTACGCCCTGGACAGGCAGGGCACCGACAGGCCGCTGCTAGGCGCGCTCTACAAGCTGCTGCTCAGACAGTCTGGGGCCACGAACAGCCGCGCCTTGGCGGTCGCGGGCGCGGGCGAGTCGATCAACCAGAGGCTAGATTACCTGTTGGATAACAGGTTGCCTGCCGGCCTGACCTTCCTCACCCTCTTCGTCAGCTCTGCCCTGATCGTGGGCATAAGCACGATCTTTACCGTGACCATCTGGGCAGCGGCAGCGGGTGCTCTTGTGCAACAGGCGCAGACAGGCCTGGGCTGCTAAGAGCATCGTAAAACAATCCAAAACCCCTCTGGGTTTTGGATTGTTTCACAGGGAACTGTATGAGAAAAGAAGGAAGAGCTTGAAACCGTAGGTTTCAAGCTCTTCCTTCTTTTCTCAGTCGCTAAGAGTGAGTCAATAGAGGCACTAGTACATCACCAGCTAAAGATTGACTGCTTTGTTTCATGTTTCTCACATGGGTGAGAAACATGAAACTATTATTACTTTCCCGGTAGGGTACTAGCAGCATAAGGAGGCATCAAGGAATATCTTCAGGTCCTTTGTCTACGAATGCCTCGTAGAAGGCGCGTATCCGGTCGAAGTTGAACGTGGTAAGGGGCTCTACACGACGCCAGGCCGCTATCTCCAGGGGCACTTGCAAATTGGCGTAGGGCGCAACTATCAGTTTCACCTTGCCGTACTTGCTGGGGCGAAGCCTGGTGAAGAGATCGCGCAACTCTTGCGCGGTGGCGGCGTCGACGCCTGGTTTGTAGTAGAGCACTATGGCGCCATGCTCCAGGCTGTGGACCAGGTTGCCATCAGGGATAGTCTTTAGAGAGAAGCCATACGTGGCTGTGGTGGGGTAGTGCGGCCCGTTGGAGGGCGGCGTCGATTTGTAATGGATTACTGAGCCCTCTGGTACATGTTCTGCTCCCTCGTCGGGCACGGCGACCCCCGGTAGGTCTGCGGCCTCTGTGCCGTTGGGGACAGGGCGTACGTCACTTGGCGCGTTTGCGCCGCCGGTTGCTGGTGTAGCGGCCGCAGGTGTCAGGTCGTTAGCTGCGTTAGCGCCTCCGGGTGTGGTGTTTGCAGCCGGTGCGTTGTTTGGTGAACTAGTAGCCGTTCCAGCAGAGTGTATATCCACCGCAGTTGAGCCGCCCCTGGGAACGCCCACCAGAAATGCTGCCGCTGCCAGAGCAGCAAGTAGAACCACCAGGAGACCGGCCAACCCCAGACGCGGTTTGCTTCTCGAAGGTAGCTCAGTCGCGCTGCTAATGTATGGTTGAACAGAGGCTACTGCCACTCCTCCGGCGTCGGCGGGCAAAAGTGGCTGTGCTGTCGTGTGATAACCCTCCACCGGCAACAAGATCTGCGATGTGGATGTGCCGCTCTCAATGGGCTCGTAAAACTGCGATGCTCGACCACTGCTTTCTCTTTGTACCGTTGCCTGCGTGGGTAGACTGTTATCCCCTGTTGTCACAAATCGGGTCGGCAAGTCGTTGCCTGCGGTTGCTGTCGCAGGTGTGGGTAGGCTATTGCCTTCTATTTTGGCTGCTTGCATGGATAGGCTGCTATCCTCCGTGGCTGCCGCTGTGCGGAGGATACTGCCTATGGCTGCTCGTGTGGGTAGGCTGCTGCCCGTATTCGTTCCGGTCGGCGGGGAGCTCGCACCTTCATCTCCGTTTCCGTTTGCTGTTGGAACAGGTCTAACTCTTATCTCTTCGTCCATTTATCTTGCAGGCTCCTCGCCGGGGGTACTTTTCAACTCGTGTCATCTACGCTGCCGACTCCACAGCTCTAGTAGCGTAGAAGGGCTGCACCCACGCACTGTAGCAGCGTGTTTCTACGAAGTCATATTAGTAGATTATCCACCTCTTTGTCAAGAAAAGAGCGGCTATTTTGTAGCCCCTTGACAAGCGGCGAAATATCTACTAGTATTACTTCGTAGAAAGTCCGCAGCATATCGTCCGATACATGTGAGGCAGGCCCGGTGAGCGCACAGCCTGCCTCACATGTATCGGCACAGCAGGTAACAGGGTGGGAACAGCATGCGCAGAAGAATAGTTATCGGCGAAGACGACGCGAATAGCGCTGATGCCGGCTCAGTAGAACCTTATTCCGACGAGGAGTGGGAGTATGAACCGGAGGAGCAGGGCGAGCAGCCTGTTGGTATGCTGGGCACTCGTGGGCGCGCCGTCGCGCTCATAGGCTCGTTGGTGGCCGTTGTGGCTGTGCTGGCGACGTTCGCATGGCTCCTTAGCTCGCGTGCCGGCGAGCAGCGCACGGTGAACGCTGCTATAACCGGTACTTCGTCGGCGCCTACAACCGGCTCGCTAGCGCCTGATTTTACCCTGACAGACGTTCACACGAACAAGCCTGTGAAATTGTCCTCCCTTAGAGGCAAGCCGGTCTTTATGAACTTTTGGGGCACCTGGTGCCCACCTTGCCGTGGCGAGATGCCGGAGATGCAGAAGTTATACGATAAGTACAAAGATCAGATACAGGTGGTGGGAGTGTCAATGGGCCCGCGTGACACCTCGTCGCAGGTGAAGAGCTTCGTCGACCAGCAAAAGTATAGCTGGACCTTTATTCACGACGCTGACTACAGCGTAGCTACAACCTACGAGGTGCAAGCCGTTCCGAGTTCCTACTTCATCGATAAGGACGGCATTATCAGGGCTGTGCAGATAGGTGGAATGAGCGGTGATTTGATGGAGCACTACTTTCAGCAGGTCAAGTAAGCTATCTTCTGTACTTACATAGTTGCAATACGGTATCATTATTATGGTGACAATAACAACCCCCAGGAGAATAGAATGAGCCAAAAGCCAGGTCAGCCGCAGAGGCCGCGCAAAGTGTCCAGCTCAGGCCGGGCACAAAGCGGCGACGATTATCAGGATTACGAGGAAGAGGAGTACGCTGCGCCCCCACAAAAGAGGCAGGCTGCTCCACCCCAACGAGCCCCACAGGCCCAGCAAGGCTCGAGGACCACTTATACCGGCACTGGGCGTCAGGCAACCGGCTCGCGAGGTAGTGGAAGCTCTGCGAGGCCCCGAGCCGTCCAGCCTAAACCCGACCGCTTCCCCTACATAATAGGTGCGCTTATCGGCCTTGCCGTGGCCGGACTGCTTGGCGTAGCTTACTTGCTAGGCACCGGCAACAAGGGCGTGACGCCGCCCACCACCGTTTCTATTGCCCCCGGTACAGGCGCTGCGACCGATGTCGCCGCTGCTGTACCGACAACTTCCGGCACGTCGGCCCCACGCATGCCTATAGCCGACTTCAAGGCTCTGTATGATAATCCGGCCAAGCGCCCTTTGATTATAGACGTGCGCGCGAAAGACAATTTCGACGCCGGGCACATACTTGGAGCAACCAGCTTCCCCGAGGCGGACGTCGACGCGCGTTACAAAGAGCTACCTAAAGACAAGTTGATCGTAGCGTATTGTCAATGACCGGCTGAGAACGAAAGTGCCCGTGTGGCGCAAAAGCTTCATGACACCTACGGCTTCAGCTATGACAACTTGAAGGTACTTCTAGGTGGCTGGAATACATGGAAAGATAAGAATTCTACGGATGCTACCGGCTATCCGGTTGTAATGCCCACAGGCGCGACGCCCGCCGCTAGCAATGGTAATCCTGTTGTGGTGGTGGCACCCGGCGTAGTGCAGGTTACACCAGGCGCGGGCGGCTCGGGTGGGGCGGTTCCTGTAGTGGTTACACCTAAGCCCTAACATCGGGCAAATGAGAGCAAGGCTGCGCGGACCGTCCAGCCTTGCTTTTCCACAGGTGAAGCATAAATCGGAACCGCATCCAAAAACGGACACAGAGGACTAATTATGCAATTGGGCCTTTATACAAGGGCCTTCTTCCGGTAATCGCCTGCCGGTAAACGCCTGTTGAAGTCTGTGCTGCCGGCTTTAGAAGTTTAGAGAAGCAATGTTGTTATTGAACGCGCCTGGTTAGCGCCCCGACGAAGGAGTATACAGGGTGAGTAGCAGAACAGCTAAGCAATCGCAAAACAGGCAGAACAAAGGCGGCCAGCACCCTCAGCCTCAAAAGCAAACCAGGCCCCAGGTGCAAAACAACCCCATGCCATCAGGCACCGGTGTAGGCATACCGGCCGGCGCATCGGCCGCTGCTGTGGAGGCTAAGCGCGAGGCCCGAATGGGCAAGCAGGCACAGGCTCGTGCGGTCGCCCAGCGCCGCCGCAGGATGAAGAACTTGCGGCTCGGCGCTATACTGGGCGCACTGGTTTTGCTGGTGGTGGGAGGCATTGTCTACCTGATGGTGCGTGAAGCTTCGAAGCCGGGCCAGTTGATCGCACAGATACCCAGTCCACATGTGCAACTGGGTGAGGCCCACGCTGCCTACAATAGCGACCCGCCTACATCCGGCCCCCACCTCGGCCAGGTGCCCGAGTGGAAGGTCTACACCGTGCCTATAACCAAAGAGTTGCAGGTCCACGGCCTCGAAGATGGCGGGGTAATCTTCAATTACCAGCCCAACCTCGACAAGGCTGTAGTCGCCAACCTCCAGAGGGTAGCTGAGCGCTATCTTGCTGGCCCTTCAGATAAGAGCCACATAGTAATGTCACCCTACCCCGGCCTGGCGCACCCTATAGTGCTGACCACCTGGCAGCGCATGGACAACCTTGATACCTTCGATGAGGCTGAGATTCGGCGCTTCACCGACGAGTATGTTGGTATAGATCACCATGAAGGCAGCCCCGGTAGACAGTTCCCGTAGGCATATCCAGGTATTCACCTTACGCAATACGCGCAATTCCGTCGTGCTGAGACTTGCGGATTACACATGAAAGTGGTTCTTGCCACGTAAGGTGAGTCAGGAATTTTCATGTTAGCCGCTCTATGCTCGACATCGTGCTACTCAGGCATCTTCGCGTCAATCCACTCTTTAAAGAGGGCCACCTTCTCGTCGGGCCACTTATCGTCGCACGGCATCTCGCCGCTGGCGACTGACTGGTAGATAGCTTCTGCGTTTGCCCTCACGCTGCTGTAGTCGCTGAGGTCGAACGCGAAGCTCATCGACTTCACATCCTTGTCTCTGAATAGTGGGCGGACGTTCTGCGCAAAACTGACCATAGTTATTCCTCCTGTGAGCTTTCTTCTGTAACAGCCGGCGCGACAAAGGCAACACGGAAGTAGGGTGGAGATAGCAGTGAACGGAGCTCTTCGCAAAAAGGTTGTTTGCCGCTGGTGTATAAACTATCCGAATGGATGCCCTTTGTCAACATGAGTTACGCCTCTTCCCAGGGCTTATGCGTGCTAAATCAAACGCTGCATGTCAGGCGTGAGCTAGTCATGCACATTGCCCTCACCAGCAGAGCCTGTGGCCTGCTGCTCGCCGTGCTGCTGGCGCTTATACCCCTTACAGGTGGCGCTTCGCCCGAACACTCTGTAGCTTCTCCGCTACCCAGGCGTTCATTCTTCGGTATGGACCTGTACATTACAGGACTGGAACGTTCAAAAGAAGAGAAGCTTCATCTGCTTGACGCAGCCCAGGATATCGGCGTCAAGTGGAGCCGCGAGGAGATGTCGTGGGCCAACCTGGAGCCTGATGAGCAGGGCTCCTACAACTGGGGTGCTTACGATCCCTGGATCAACGAGCTGGTCAAACGAGGTGTCGGCATTATCGGCACGATACAGACCACACCTTCATGGGCTTCAGGTGTCGGCCAGGGCAGCGCAGATTGGTACTGGTATGTGCCGCGCAACCCACAGGATTTTGTTGACTTTTCGTACCAGGCCGCGCTTCATTATGCCGGCAAAATAAACGTATGGGAGATCTGGAACGAGCCCGATGTGGAAGCCACATTCCGGTGCAACGGCTGCAACCGTCCCGCCGTCTACGCACAGATGCTGGAAGGCAGCTATGCAGCCATCAAGCGAGCGAACCCCAACGCTACGGTGCTGATAGGGGGCCTTTCCATACACGACTACAACAATGGCGGCATGGCCTTTCTCGATGCTGTAACGGCTGCCCTGGGTGGCAAGCTGCCTTTCGATCTGCTCTCTATCCACCCCTACATGCCCGACCGCGCACCCGAGAGCACCGACCCCAACACGGTGGTACAGAACTTTCCATATCGCCTGGATATGAGCCTCAAATGGCTGCAACAGCATGGCGCGCCCAACAAAGAGATATGGATAACCGAGGACGGCTATTCGACATGCAACCCGTGCGGCACCCTCGGGGTCAGCGAGCAGGAGCAGGCGCGCCGCGTCGTCCGGTTATACGCCCTTGCCATGTCGGCTCCTAACGTGACGCATTTCGACCTGTTCCAGATCAAAGACAAGTTCAATTCACCCTCCACAGATCTCTTCGGCAACATGGCAATTATGCGCAATGACCTGAGCAAAAAGCCTGCATATACCGCGTACAAGGTGCTCACAAACCAGCTTGAGGGGGCTACCTTTATAGGAGCGGGCGTGCTTATGCGCTCGGTAGCAAACAGGTGGCAATCGCAATTCGACCGCTATGAATACAAGTTCACCCGTGATGGTAAGACTATACACGTCATCTGGAAGATAGGCCCACCAGAGGCCGCCAGCCTGCCACTTACACAGGCAAGCGGCCAGGTGGCCGACTATATGGGCCAAACAACCGCCGCAGTCGTACGTAATGGGGCCGCCCAACTGACGGTGAGCGAGGATCCTATTTATGTAATCGAAAGTCAGTCGAGCAGCTCAGGCAGCCTGGAGGCCGCCACCGATAGCACATCTCCAACAGGCTTTAAACCTTCCACACGGTTCGCGCCCTACTGGCAGAACAAGGGAGGATTAGCGCTCTTTGGATATGCTATAAGTGGCGAGAGGATAGAGAAGAGTGCCGCCGACGGGCGCGACTATATCGTGCAGTGGTACGAGAGGGCGCGCATGGAATACCACCCGGAGAATGTGGGCACTCAGTACGAAGTGCTGCTGGGCCTGCTCGGCAACCAGCTTACACAGGGGCGCAACTTTGTGGTAATCACGCCACCCGCAGGGGTAGAGCAGGTATGCGTAAAGGAGACAGGCCATTGCGTATGGGGCCGCTTCCTCGACCAGTGGCGCAAGCTCGGCGTCCCTATTGTGGGCCTACCGATCTCGGACCAGTTCCAGGAGCGCAGCACAGATGGCAAAACATATGTTGTGCAGTACTTTGAACGCGAACGCTTCGAGTACCATCCTGAGAACAGCCAACCCTTTGATGTGCTCCTGGGCCTACTTGGCAGGCAGCTATACAAGCCATGACGGTAATAGGCGTGCTATCTGATACCCACGGCACCCTCCACGAAGCGGTAGTACCTGCCTTTCAGGATGCGGGCGTAGTTGCTATACTGCACGCGGGCGATGTGGGTGACTACAGCATAATCAGGCTCCTGGAGCAGGTTGCTCCCGTTACGGCGGTCAGGGGGAATATAGACGTGAGCGGGCCGTCTGCCAAATTGCCCATGCAAGTAGAGTTAGAAGTAGAAGGCACACGGATCTACATGACGCACATAGGCGGCAAACCGGACTCATGGCTTCGGCTCTTGCCCACGCCAAAGCCTCATGTGGCAATTTGCGGGCACAGCCATGCGGCCTTACGGCGGCAGTTGGACGGCGTGCTCTTTTTGAACCCTGGCGCCGCCGGTAAACGACCACGTTTCGGCAGGCCACTTACCTTCGCACTGCTTCGCCTGGATAGCACGGGAGCAAGTGCGGAGATTATAACTCTGAGGTGAAACTTTGACAGAGCAAGCACAGAAAGGCGTGGCATGGGACCTGGACGGGGTAATCATGGATAGCGCGGAAGCTCATGATCTTTCTTGGGTGCTGATGGCGCGCCATTACGGCGTCGATTACAACCCCGAAAGGGATTTTAAAGCCATCTTCGGCAAACACAACACCGACATAATCAGCTCATTATGGGGCATATCCGACCCGGCGAAACTGGCAGAGATGGCCGCCTATAAGGAGAGTGCCTTTCGAGAGGAGTCGCCCGCAAGGTCCCGATTGTTGCCTGGCGTGATAGAGTTGATGCGGAGTTTGTCTGACGCCGGTTGGAAGCAGGCCATAGGCTCGTCAGCGCCCAGGGAGAATATCGACCTGTTGCTCGACGCTTCGGGAGCCGGGCATCTCATGGAGGCGATAGCATCAGGGGACGATGTATCCAGGGGTAAGCCCGATCCCGAAGTGTTCCTTCTAGCCTTCAGCCGAATAGGGGTAGAGCCAAAATACGGGGTGGTGATCGAGGACGCACCCGCAGGCATAAAGGCCGGGCTCGCCGCAGGAGCAGCTACCATTGGCGTTACCAACACCCAAACGGCGCAAATATTGCATGAGGCCGGCGCCAATCTGGTCGTATCGAGCCTGGTAGATGTGAGCGTAGAGACACTTGAAGGCTTGTTGGCCCGTAACAAACAGCACTAATGCAACATCATGGAGCTCTTAACTTTTGAAAGAGAAACAAACAAATCAAAACCCGCAGGGTTTTGATTTGTTTGTTTCTGGAAAGAAGCGCTCTTTCTCTATGAGGTCGCCTGGAGAGGCACTACCCACTTTGCGGCCCCACATAGACTAGGTCTACCGTTCTACTGCCTCCCTGCGCGCTACAAATATCATGCGCGGGCTGCTATCGTCAAACTCGTTTAGCTCATAGTCGCCATAAAGTTGCTCCACCCTGTATCCGGCGTGTTCCAGGAGCAGATGCATCTCGTAGCGCCCGGTCCAGCGGAAGAGTAGGGACTGGGTGGCGCGTGTGAGCGTGCCATCGGGAGCTTCCAGGTCGTAGAAGATCGTTACCTGCTCGCTCTGCGTTGCGCTACTTACCTTGCTACTGACAAGCTTGTGTAAAGTGCTGCCCGTCGCCGGGTCAGGATAGCTACCCTGGTACACCACTTCACCTTGCGTGAATAGCTGCGAAAGAGGTGGGGTCAGGTCCAACACAAGAAGGCCGCCGGGTGTGATGAGGGCATGGGCCGATCTCAGGACAGCCAACTGGTCGTCTGCGGAGGTGAGATAAGCAAAGGTATTGAGGGCGCACAAAGCCATGTTGAAGGGCGCTCCAGGTACCTCGCCGGGAGAGCGCATATCAGCCTCAACGGTGGTGACCCGAGCAGAAAGGCTGCTCTTCTCAGAAGTCTGTGCAACGTGGCGTAGCATGGCAGGTGAAATGTCGATCCCTGTCACACAAAAGCCCGCCTGGGCAAGCGTTAAAAGCACACGACCGGTACCACAGCCAAGCTCCAGGATGGCTCGTGCGTTATCAGGGTCAAGCAAGCGCGCGTACTGGATGTAGAATTCGAGGTCTTCCCTGTATTCGGTGTACTCCAGCGCATAGTAGCGGGCGAGCATCTCGTCACGGTCTATATTCATGCTACTAGTGCTCCAGCATGTGGGTTTGCTGCATGCGCTGCCACACAACCTTTGCCAGCCTGGCGTACCCCACAGTACTCGGGTGGAAGTTGTCGGGCGAGACATACTCGGGGTGCTGTAGAACTTCCTCGCTGAAAGGGAAGATGTCGACAAGTACAACGCGATCCCCGAAAGGCGCGATCGTGTCTGCCATGCCTTTGTTCCACCGCACGATGCCGCCGCGAACAAGCTCCTGTTGAGCGGCAGGGGCATGGCCCTTCATCAGCACCGTTATGTCGGGCATGTTGAGCACGGCAATTCTAGCACCGGTACCCTGGGTCAGCGCAGTAAGAGTTTTCTTTAGCTCCCCCTGGTATTCAGGCAATTGGACACCTTTGAGGGCATCATTGACGCAGTTCCACACGGTGATAACATCAGGTTTGGCCGCTACGGCCTGTGGAACTTCCATTGAATTAGCCTCCCGCAAAGTAATACCGCTACGCCCCAGGCGCACAAAGCGGGTACCGGCAGGCATTTTCTGAAGGAGGATATTGATCCAACTCTCACTCTTGGGGTCATCGGCACCCACACCGACCACGTCCGAGGCGCCAATTGCCGCATACGTCAGCAGCCTGGGAGTAGGAGTGGCAACGGGACCGGCATGACTTAGCCCACCAACCGCGTTACCGGGATCGACAGGGGCAGGCCGGCGCACAGCCCAGGCCCAGGCAAAGATGGTCAGGAAGATTACGGCTGCAACAGAGCCGATTAGCAAAGGTGAAACAGGAGAAGGTATAGATTCGCGCAACTTTATCTCTATTCTAGCTCACGGCTAGTGCCTCACCAACCAGGGTGTGATTGTCTTGTTGCATAAATGCTCACCGGAGGTGAGAAAGAGTGAAACAGGGCAGTCAATCTTTAGCTGGTGAGATACTAGCTATGGTATGTATAAGCATATATCACTATAATTATGAAGGAGTCGCGTGCGGAAGGCAAGCAGCGGTAAAGACCCGGAGCACTACGGGCCGAAAGGGAAGCGTAGCCGGTAAGGGGGCTACCGGGCTAGTCGCGCAAGGCGGCTGCTATAATTATCAGGGCCATACCACCCGTTACCGAAAGGATAACTAGCGTGCCGGGCAAGATATCTTTCGATTGAGTAATTGCACGGACAAGCAGAATAGTGGGGACGAGTAATAGAAGTAAGATACCGAGCAGCATAACCGCCAGAGATAAGATCCGGCGTGAAGAACCGCGAGGAGCACGGTCGTTGGCCAAAGCGGCCCTCCTGATGTGTATTGTTCGTGCGCTATTATGGCATACCGTGGTGCAGTGTGTCCAATTTTGGCCCTGATAAGCACTTATGGACCTCTGGGAATAACTGATAGATGGTGTACAGGAGAAAGCAAGTTGATAGTGAGCCAGAATGAGATCAAGAGCAGGATTGACCAGTCGCGGCTTAGCTTACAAGGGTACAGCAGACAGTTGGAGCGGGCGGACGCCGGCGGGTTGTCCGCAGACAGACAGGCGCGCCTGTCAAATGATCTGCGCCTGGTAACGGAGGAGATCGCCACGCTGGAAAAGATTGCGCCTCTGTGGCGTGTTGAGCCCGATCAGACGAAGATCGAAGCGATCATACGTGACAGGCTGGGCGCGCTACGCGGCAGGATGGGGGCCGATAACGAGTTGAGTGGGTTCACCGAGGCCGAGCGCGATGCTTCCTCGGGCGAAATAAAGGCCCTGGTGTGGGTTCTCGGAGAGGACGTGCTGACCCTGACGATGCGAGAGATGGTGAAAGGTCACGAGCACGGTGACCCTGAGCGCACCAACCGCGAGATGCCACGCATTTTGATCCACCAATTGCAGGAAGCCCCTGATCTCGATACTCGAGCAAGTGCCGCCTACGACTTGGGTAAGCTTGGCATCAAGGAAGGAATAGCGCCACTCGCAAGCGCCCTGGAAGAGGGAGGTTTCGTTGCTGAAATGGCGTTGCGCTCTCTTTGTCTCTTTGAGCCTGACGATCTCAAGGCAGTTGCCCTGGAACCGCGAGTCATGTCGCTCATAGAAGATGCGCGCAAAGCAACTTAGTGCCTGGCATACAGCCACATAATTTACTTGACAAGGCACTTGCCTGTGATATAATGCCGACACGAGCGGCCATTTTACAGGCCGGCGCAGGCACCCATGTATAGAACAAAAGGGGGCGCACCCATGAAAGTTACCGAAGTTATGATTGATAAGCCTCCCGTGGTAACACCGGAGGACACGATTTCACAAGCGGCCAAGCTTATTGACGAATTGCATACATCGCTCGTGCCTGTGGTAGACAGTCAGGAGAATAAGCAGGTAGTTGGCATAATCACCGACAAGGACGTGATGCGCTGCACTGCCTCCGGTAATAATCCCCAGCAGTCCACAGTGCAGGAATATATGGGCAACAGCTACGAGACGGTCAACATTGACGACGATGTGGAGAGCGCCCTGGCCGAAGTGCCACAGGATAGTTCTGCTCCAGGTGGGGACACCGGCAGTGGCACTGAAGGCTCGCAAGGTCTAATGGGCCGGCGACCTATCGTGGTCGTGGATGACGGCAAGCGAGTGGTGGGCCTCATAACGCGTCCCCATCTTGCTATGGATATGGCCAGGGTACAGTCGGGGGCTGTGGTTTCAGGGCGCACCGAGTCGATGCAGCTTGTATGGCGATGTACCGATTGCGGCTACTTGCTCACCAGGGCAGAACAACTACCGGATGAGTGTCCGGATTGTGGCGCGCCTAAAGAGCATTTCGTGCTCGTCACCGAGGATTAAAATTACTCACGGCTACCTGATTCGTTTTACGGAGCATGGAAACTAACGTGCCACCTCCCTCATTCAAGTTCATCTCACTGCCCCTCGCGGCAGAGCGTCTCGGTACCACTCGCAGTCAGATTCTGCAATGGGTAGAAGAGGGGCGTATCAAAACTGTGAGTGGCTCAGGCCAGCAAAGCGCCTTCAGAACAGCCGATATCGAGGCATTAGCCCAGGAGATGGGGCTTGCGTCTACCTCTCATGCTGCCGAACAGACTACACTCGAAACTGACGAAGCAGAAGAAAGCACGTCGCCAACGGCAAGGCGGAAGCCACGTGACCCTGTGAAGCTCATAGGCACGCGCATCAGCATGGATTCGCGCTGGGCTGAAATAAGCGACGAGGATATCGCTGCCTGGCTGGATGCCCTGGAGCCTGTGCAGTTTGCGCGTGTGCGCAAGGTAGCGCAACTGGCAAGGGAACGTTTGGAGAAAGTGCTCTCTTTGATGGACAGTCTGGAGAGCGCAGGCGGCAGCAGCACACCCCTGAGACCGCGCTAACGCCATGCGTCCACAAAAGTATTACACCTTCGAGAAAGCAGATGCGATGTTGCCCGACATCACCAGGCTTCTACGGGAGATGCAAACCCTGGGCCAGCGATTAGCTGCTATGCAGGGCCGCACCGAAGCCGTCATGGACAACATACGGGGCAATGGCAGCCATAACCCCGGCGAGGATGCCCCACTCGCGCAGTCGATCAGACAGATAGAGACAGCGCTGAAGAATGCATCTACTCAATTTGCTGAATGGCAAATCGAAGTCAAAGATCTGCAAGTGGGTCTTATCGATTTCCCGGCGCTACGAGCAGGACGCACAGTGCTCCTCTGCTGGAAGCTGGGAGAGCCCAGAGTAGAATTCTGGCACGAGATCGAGACGGGTTTCCAGGGCCGCCAACCGAGGGACAGCTATTAGAAACAGACTCGAGCCAGCGGCTTATCGGCATGGCATGACTAGTGCAGCTTCCACCAACCTCCTGGGAAAAGAACCCTTCTTTCTAAGAACAAACAAATCAAAACCGCAGAGTTTTGATTTGTTTGTTCTTCTTTCAAAGGCTAAAAGGTCCATGAAGCTGCAACTAGGAACGTTAGCCGCTCCTCTGCCTGAGAGCTTCGTATAGCACCAGGGAGCCAGCTACGGCAGCATTCAGTGACTCCACTTTGCCGAGCATAGGTATCGCGAGCGCCCCATCACAACGCTCTCGAACAAGTCTGCCCACCCCTCGCCCTTCTGAGCCAACCACAAGGCCAACAGCGCCGCTCAGATCGGCTTGCGTATATAATTGCGCGTCCTGTTCAGCTTGCAACGCATAAACCCAAAGACCTGCTTCCTGCAACGATTCTATTGCCCGTGGGATGTTATTTACCAGGCAGACGCGCAGGTGCTCCACAGCGCCCGCCGAAGCGTTCACCACGGCAGGTGTAACCTCCACCTGCCGTCGGTCGAGCATAACCACTCCTGTGACGCCTGAGGCTTCTGAGGAGCGTAGGAGGGTGCCGAAGTTCTGAGGGTCTTGCAGAGCGTCAAGCACGAGCACAAGAGCGGCTTTACCTGCTGCACGGGAGAGAGCAAGCATGTCAGACAGAGAGGTATACTCAAAAGAGTCTACTTCGGCAGCAACTCCCTGGTGGTGTTTGCCTACCCTGGTAAGAGCGTCAAGACGGGCCGGGGGAACGCGCTCTAGGGATACTCGGGCTTTCCTCGCACCCTCGATGATCCCCTCCAGCCGCTCCGTCCCTTCGCTCCGCGCAGGTCCACTTTCAGCGACCAGCACTCTGAAAACCTTACGCCTCTCAGCTCTAAGAGCCTCTTCAACGGCGTGCTTACCATAGAGCCACTCAGTCAAGAGAGCCTCCCCAGTACGTAGATGACACACACGTAAAGAGTTCCCCATGTGGCAGCTTGATAACAGACACCTTCACGTTCATGCCTCACAAGCCTGCTCTCTACTCTTTAGTCGCTGTGTCGCTTTTGGCGCTTTTCTCTCCGCTACCCTCTGCGGGCTTCGCTGCGGGTTCGGAAGAGCCTTCGCTACTCTTACCGCTGTCACTCTCTTTTGAGGCTTTAGGCTTGTTAGCGTTCCGATTGTCGGTGGCATACCAACCGCTGCCCTTAAAGATCACCCCGACGGCTTGTATCACGCGCCTGATCGGGCCTTTGCCACATAAAATACACTCGGTAAGCGACTCTGATGTAACGGGCTGCAATTTATCAAAGCGCTGCCCACAATTCTTGCATTCATATTCATAAATCGGCATAGACTTCTAACCTCTCACATATGCTACATGTGAAGTATAAAGCAAGAGGGAAACCTGAGCACGGCACAGTGGGCATTCCGCGCACCAGGTCTTCGGCCATCCTTATCCTGACCGGGCGCGTCAGGCACCTCTACGAGGAAAGGCTCAGTCGAGCCCTCGCATGCGCCCCAGTCTGACCAGAATGCCCTTCTGCACCAACCGAAGGACAAAGAGGTTTGCTTCAGGAGGAGATTGTAGTAGGGTGCGAGCGGCTGAAGCTGTGATGCTTGCCTCCTGCACATGACCTCCTAAGTGCAGCCACTCGGACATGAGACATAAGCGCTCGGCATAATGAGCCCTGTTATGGGAGCTGAATTCGTCGTGTGCCAGACGGATCAGAGCAGGCAACAGCACCTTCCAACTTTCATCTGTCATCTCCTGCAAACCTGCGTCTAATGCGCCGATCTGTTCGGCCACGCGTGATACCTCTGCACTTTCAAGATACCAGCTCTCGAAGTAAGGGGTGAAGAGCAGATCGCTCTCAACTGACGAGAAGTCATTGTTACTCTCAGGTGTGATCTGCAACCGCGTGTCACGAGGGCTCCAGCCCTCACTATAGCTCCAGAAGACGCCTCCCAACAGACTATACTCCAATGGTATAGCAGTGCCGGTGGTCCAGTTCAGGCGAGTAGCACTCTGAGCCAACTGCAGCCCATAGAGGTAAGGCACCTCAAGAGGAGCAAACTCGGGCCTGCTGAAAGTACCACGTACCAGGTGAGCACCCCAGCGCCGTGCAAAATGTGGGTGCAATGTGCCCTGGGGCTGGAAAGCGGACAGTGGGGCAGCAGCCACTTTAGCTAAACCTACCGCCTCCACCATGCCCTCTGTATCGTTAGTAAGCATGCAAAGCAATGTCGCCTTGCCCTCCAGCTTCTCGGAAGGAGCTACTAGCCAGATAAGTCTGTTTCCCCTGCCATCTATGGGTGTGACCAGCGCCCTACAGCCCTCATCAGGCTGGCCCAACGGGCGTATTGTAATGCCGGTCAGACGTAGCTTCTGCAAGGCCCGAGCGCAAGCGTAAGCAGGTTCCGGGGGGAGGCTCGGCGCAAGTAGAGAGAGGGCCTGGATAGCCCGATGCGATGCTATTTGCGCAAGTCCGTCGATGGCGGCGAGAGAGAGATCAAGGTGGGGCTGCAAGGCAACAAGGCGCAAGGCTTCTATTGCTTCACGACTACCCGCCTCTATCAGCACACCTACTACGGAATAAAGAAGATCCACAGGTTGAGAAAGAAAGTGTGTCAGGTAGCGGCAGATGCCATCAACGTCGCCGCTGTAGTCGCTTAGCGCACCGGTGAGGAGCAAGGCCACAGCGCGAGCAGGCTCACGCAAGGTCGACAGGAAAGTCTCGTCGGGGGGCATATCAAGGAAGTATTGCAGAACAAGAATAGCTCCCAGGCGCTTATTGTCGGTCACGCGACGGTCGCCGGAGGCACGCACGAGGGCCTGGGTTGCCTCCTGCCGCTGAGGATAATGAGCCATGCCAAGCCCGAAAGCACGCAGCTCTTTTGGACGCGAAGCATCGAGCCGGCGCATAATTGCGGCCACGAACGGAGAACCAAACCTCACCGCGCCCGAAAGTAGTGTGGGGTAACGCGGGTCTTCCGGGGACGCCTGAAGCAGAGCATCAAGTGCGTCCTCGGCTGCCCTATACCCACCAAGGTCTATGATCTTGGCACGTAACTCCTGCTCGTCGGGTGTCTCGATGCCGGTTTTCTGACTGTCACGGGTATTGTGGCGCACGCCGTGGCCCTCGTGAGAGAATCAAAACGTAATACGCCATGCGGCAGACGTATCACGTTTCAACAACTGCGATAGAATTGTACGCCTATAGTAACCTACTAATACTGGCCCGTCAAGTGCAACCAGGTAGGGAGTTGGGTGAGCGCCCAAACCATAACGATAATTGCCGCCAGCCAGGCAAGATCTGCCACCCATGCGAACCCTAAATATCGGCGTTTCTTCAAAGTCAATGCCTTCCCGTCGGCAGGATACTCTGCCTGCCCATCCATGGCATGGCTTGCATAAGGAGCCGCTGAGTTGCCACCCGCACTGCCAAGGTCCATCTTATTGACGGGAACTGCGCAATATGGGCACGGCTCCTCACGGTTAGGTAGAGCATCGCCTGTGTCGATAAGCTCATGGCAGTGGGGGCAATTGACGAAGAACTCGAACTGGCAATGTGGGCAGGAGAGAGCCGTCTCGAGGCATCGTCCGTGGCATTGTGGGCACTCGATTGTGACCGCAGGCTCCTTTGATGCAAGACTCGTAGACATCTCGTCGGGCACCGCCGATGGCCTTGCATACTCCGGCATGCGGGCAGGAGCCGCAGTTGCAGCCGCATCGCCGGACTGCACGTACCAGGGCTGAGCAGCCTGGCTGCCTGAGCTATATCCGGGAAGCTCAGACGGTGAGGGCAGTTGCGCTCCTGCATAGAGGCCCAAGCCCGCTACCTCGTCGGCTGACGCGTCTGAGTTGCCGATATCGAAATGGTCGTTCGGCCCGCGATCGCTTGCAAAGCTAAACATCGGAGCAGCGGGAGCTTCAGCGTGCTGCGTTTCTGCACGAGGAGTCGGGGCTTGAGCCTGTTGAGCCGACGAGTCGGCTAGCCAACTGGGCATCTCAAGCTCAGGGGCTCCGCTCATTCCGGTAATCGCCTGGAAACTACCGGGCACATAGACTTCAAGACCAGGGGCGCTTGTACTTGTATCGGAGGGCGCTTGATGTGGCAGCATGGTTGGCATGGAAGCGCCCGGCATGTCACCGAACCCCCCAAAGGTCATCGATTCCTTCATAGAGCCGGATACCGCCCAGGGAGGTATGGCATCTTTACTCACAGGTTCGTCAGGGGCTAACTGGAAAGGAGAGGAGGTGAACAATGCATCATGCCCAGTCGCAGCCTTCGGCATATTGGGCTCACCGGCATAAGGACTAGGCTGTTGCGCTGAATAGGCGGCAGGATCACCTGCGGCAGGATCACCCGTTGTAAGGGTCCACGATGGAAGGCTACCGTAGCCGGGGGCGCTCGCGGGAGGCTGAGGTGCTGACGACGCTATCATGCCGGGCTCTACAGGTACCTGCATATCAGAGAGTGGCGCTGTAGCTTCGACGGGCACGGTACGAGTGTGAGGTGGGATGCCCGTCTTGGTGCTGATGAAATCGAGACCCTTGCGAGCCTTGCTATTGTAGGGATTTATGACCAGCACATTTTCCAGGCAGATCTGCTGCTCTTCGGCCTCGTCAACCACCCCGCTGAGCCACATCCAGGCCATCTCATTATGCGGGTCGCGCTCCACCACTTCGGTAAGAATCTGCCGCCCTCTGACGATGTCACCACTCTTCACGGCCACCTTGCCTTCAGTCAAAAGGTTTGCTACGTCTGTGTCCATAGTATTCACTGACATCTATTTATCCTTATGCCCAGTTGGGCTAAAAACGACCGGGACCTATCACTTGTTGTCTGTTATGCATTCCGGATCGCGCCATAACGCACCTTCCGTAAAAATATTAATCACTTGATGCTAACCAAGTCGAGCTTGCGTGGGTGAACCCTTGCTTTCTCGGCTTTTATGATGGCGCAAATATCTTCTACCGTTTTGTCCAACTCACCCTTACGATTTACCACTACGTAATCAAAGTCGCTAATTGCCTGCATCTCTTGCCGGGCTACCCGCAGCCTCCGAGCAAGTTCCCCATGGTCCTCTGTTTTCCTCATATAGAGCCGCTCAAGCAACTCTTCCATGCTGGGCGGTGCCAGAAATATGTAGACCGCGTTCGGCTCCAACTTCCGCAACGTGCCGGCGCCTTGTACGTCGGGTTTCATAATTACATCCAGGCCCCGCCTCAGAGGCTCTGCTACCTGGTTTCGCGGGACACCGTATCCATTACCGTAAACTTCCGCGTGCTCCAGTAGCTCATCATTTGCCAGCATATCGTTGTATTCTTCACGCGTCTTGAAAAAATAGCTCTGTCCATCTACCTCGCCGGGCCTGATTTTGCGAGTGGTCACCGTCACTACGTAATGAAATGGTAACCCCATCTCGTGCATCCGCCCCAGGGTAACGTCCTTACCCACTCCCGAGGGTCCTGTCAATATCACTAGCAGCGCGGGCGCCGGCCTCTGCACATATTCCTCTATCTCATGCACAGGACCTTCGGCGGCCAGCATCTCTCCAAGTTGTGCCACTAACTCGCTGTTCCCTTCAGCATCTCCACCTGGCGACTGCTTCTCTTCTATCACCATGCCTCCTAGCCCTGCCTGTCCGCCACCTGTTATACTTAAGCTCCAGCGCCATATCAACTAACCAACGTGGTTATGAGTGTTTTGTTTCATTCTTGCTCACAGGTGAGCAAGAACACAACTATTGATATTTCCCTGACAAGATAGTGGTATATTCCCCTAACTGCTTATGAGTTTCGACGTTGTTACCATCTCTGCCATCAGGCAGGAGCTCTTGCAGGGCATAGTTGGTGGCCGCGTGCAGGGCCTTCTCCTGCCGGGGCCGCTTTCTCTCAGCATGGAGATATATAACCCCGGCAGTGGGCGCACCCACCTGCTCATTTCCGCGCACCCACAGCACGCCCGTATTCATCTGTTAAACTCGGCTCCCACCCGTGACCCTGAGCAACACCCTCCGCTTCTTCTTTTGCTCAGGAAATATGTGAAAGGCGGCACTATAACGGATGTCCGGCAGCCATCTTATGAGCGCCTTCTTGAGCTTAGTATAGCCAAAAGATTCTGGCCTGACAAGCACCAAGAGTACCATTCTGGGGGGGACTTTAGGCACAGTCAGGAGTCCTCTGACGAGGATGAAAGCGCTCCTGTAATCACTGTACACCTTATCGTAGAGGTAATGGGACGCCTCAGCAATATTGTGTTGGTGGACGAGAATGGAGTAGTTCTCGACGGTATTAAGCGTATCCCGCCCAGTCTTAATCGTTATCGCACTACCCTGCCCCACCAGCCTTATATTCTGCCACCGCCCCAGGACAAGCGAGACCCCTCTTATTTGACGGTCAATACTCTGGCTCTTGCGCTGTACAAAGGAGAGGAGAACGAGCCTGGTACATCAGCCTGGAAAGCTCTGGTCGGCGGGGTGAGTGGCGTGAGCCCAACACTGGCCAGAGAAGCGCTCTTCCGCTCTCTTGGCGCAACCACTCACAAAGCGGCAGAGATTGCTCCCCAGGCGGAACTGCTGCGAAGCTTGCTTGGTCTGTTGCAGAGCATGCTCGACCCCAGGCAAATGCCCGAATTGTCCCCGACTGTTGCCTGGCGCGAGAAGGAAGGGCAGCGCCAGCCGCTCGACTTTGCGCCTTACAGGCTGACACACCTGGAAGCTGCGGGGGCACAATTGCAGGAGTGTAGGACGCTCTCCGAAGCGATAACTGTATACTTCAGCGGCCTCCAGGAGCTAGGGGGACATAGCGCACTAAAGGCCCAGGTCCTTGCCGACATAGACGACATGCGCAGCCGCGAGGAACGCAAGCTTTTTGCCTTGCGAGAGGAACTAGAGCGCTCACAGGCCCTGGAGGAACTGAGAAGGAAAGGCGAATTTCTATTGGCATATATGCACACTCTACAGCCTGGACAGACAAGATTGGAGATACCTGACGAGTCGCTGACTATAGACCTGGACATGGGGCTCACGCCATCGGAGAACGCACAGGCCATCTTTAGAGAGTACCGCAAGGCCCGATCAGCGCACGAGGGTCTGCCGGACAGAGTAGCTGACGTGGAGATGCGCCTTGCCTTCTTTGATGAAATGCAAACAAGCCTTGACCTTGCTCGCACGTACGACGATATACGGGCGGTGCAAGCTGAAGTAAACAGTGCCAGGGCGTCGCGCGGCAAGGCTCCCGTAGAAGGGGTCAAACAGGGGAAGGCTAAAAGCAAAGCACGCAAGGGACAGGAGAAGCTACCACAACCGCTGAGGCTGCGCACCCACTACGGCGCTCAAATGTTCGTGGGCCGCACGGCCTCTCAGAACGACACGGCTACCTTCCGCCTGGCCGATTCCGCAGACCTGTGGTTCCACGCCAGGGGAGTGCCCGGCTCTCATGTGATACTGCGTACCGGTGGGGGAATATCACAAAGCGACATAGAAGAAGCAGCCCAGATTGCCGCAGGCCATAGCAAGGCGCGCAACGAAGCGCAAGTAGATGTTATCTGCACCGAACGCAAGAATGTCCGGAAAGTGCCCAATTCACCGCCGGGCTTCGTCACATTCAAGAACGAGCGCGTAATCAGGGTAGCACCCAGGCGAGCACAGCCGTAGCTCAGGATCAGGAGATATACCTGGGAGCAAAAAGCCGTTTCTTAGAGATATAAACAATCGGAACCCGCAGGGTTCCGATTGTTTATATCTCTAATCATCTCAAGATCGGCTAGAAGGCACATAGTGGAAACGTTAGCCTGTCTTCTTGGGCTGTTTCGCGCCAATTCGGGCGAAAAGCACTCCAAGCTCGTAGAGCAAGATAATAGGTACCGCCACAATGATCTGGTTGACCGGATCGGGTGTGGGGGTAATGATAGCGGCGATCACAAAGGCCAGCACAATCGACCAGCGCCTGAATTTGCGCAAACGCTGAGGCGTAGCGATCCCTAGTTTTGCCAGTATAAAGACGATTATAGGCGTCTCGAAGGCCAACCCCACAGCCAGCAAGAAGTGCGTGACGAAACTCAAGAACTCAGATACCTGGGGGTCATTCCTAACCGTACCACCCCCGAAGTTCAACAGGAACGCCAGTGCGCTCGGCAACACGATAAAGTAGCAGAAAAGCACACCAAGCACAAAGAACAGGGTAATGCCAGGGAGACTGAGTGTAATCCATCTGCGCTCAGTCCGCGTGAGACCTGGAGCGAGGAAGCTAAATAGTTGATATACAAGAATGGGCATTGCCATAGCGATGCCAGTGTAGAAAGCTATCTTCACGTATGAAACGAACGTTTCCGTAGGCTTCAGTGCTATCAGTACGTGGCCGGGGCCGGCCAATTTGACGAGCAGATCAAACTCGCCCTGGGCGAACAGCAGGCTGATAACGGTGGTGAGCAAGACCGCCAGGGCAGACTTCACGAGCCGGTCGCGGAATTCGCGGAGGTGCTCCATAAGAGGGAGCTCGACATCTCGACTGCCGTCCGGGCGTATCTGGACCTGATAATCAGGCTTTTGCTGCTTCTGTTTAAACAGCCTGCGCTGCCGTGGCGGTGCGCTATTGCTCATAGTCAGGGTGTCACCCAGCCGTTTCGCCTGGCTACTTCTACGCCGAGAAGGCCGAGCAGCACTTCGTTCGGTGTGCCGACAAACTCGGGGTGGTACTCAAAGCGGTTGCGCTCAAAGTACTGCACCAGGTAGCCGTTTTCCATCAACTCTTCCGAAATGGGGTAGCCAAAGATAGCAAGACCCCCATGCTGCTGCCAGTACTTGAGGAAAGGGCCGCTAAGTGAGTGTTGCGTCTGGTTGAAGTAAGAGCTTGTCGCCGTACTCGTAAATGACACACCGGCTGGGAATGTCCGCCCACGGGTCGTATCGACGCCCAGAAGCCCCATGAGCACTTCGTTGGTCGTGCCGGCAAACTCGGGGTGGTACTCAAAGCGGTTGCGCTCGAAATACTGCACTGTATACTGCTTGCCATCGGTAGCGCTAGCCTCCTGGAACTCTTCGGAGATAGGGTAGCCAAAGACAGCGAGGCCGCCGTGCGCCTGCCAGAACTTGAGAAACGGTCCACGAAGGGTGTGGCCGACCGGGGGAAAGCTCAGGAGTGTGCCGGTAGGCGCCACAGGCGCCACTCGGTCGAACGCTGCCGGGCGTGTGGCAGCAATCGTTACATCCAGTACCTTCACATCGCCGGCGCTGCCATCTAGCTGTACGCTAAACGGGCCTGCGGGAAGCGAGCCGGACGCACTGGCTGAAAGCGAGTAAATGCCCGCCTGTAGATTGCTGAAAATATAGGCCCCATTAGCATCTGTCTGTACAGTGATATCAGGACCGCTCACGCCTATAGATGGCTTGAGCTTTACCGTGGCCGGACCTGTAGCCCCACGCACAGTGCCCTTTATAACCGATTGGGCATTTGAGGGAGCCTGGCTGATGGTTAGATTGGCAGTCGCGCGCAACTGAGACTTCGAGCCGGTGACTACGAGTGTGGCGTTACCCGAGGCGATAGAGGCGGGCAACGCCACCTCGGCCTTGAAAGCCCCTTTGCTGTCGGATTGAGCGCTGCCAAGATCCCTTGACTTGCCGTCAGCCGTGGAGAGGGCAATACTTATTAGCTCGTTGGGGCCGAAGTTCGCACCCGTTATCGCTAGTAGCTTGCCCGGAGAGACGTCGTTTGTATTTATTTGCACGCTAGCCGGTTGACCCACTACGGTAGTAGCAGCAGGAGATGGTGTGGCGTTCGGTTGCGGTGTGGGCTTCGCGGGTGGAGGCTTGGGTGCGCCCTGTTGGGCAAGCTGCACGGCTTTGGCCGCGTTAAGCCGGCCATAACCGTAATGCACGTCCCACCCAGGATCACCGAAATCGTCCGAAGAGTTGTCAATAATCCAGCGCACCTGCTGGGCGGTGAGCGAGGGGTTCACGCTCAAAACGAGCGCCGCTACGCCGGAGACAAACGGGCACGCAGCCGAAGTGCCGTTGGCATACTCGTAGTCGAGGGTGCCTTTAGCCCAACCTGTGCTCAAGATGCCCACGCCGGGGGCGGTTACATCGACGTACTGCCCATAAGAAGAAAAGCCGGTGTAAGTATCACTGCGCCCGGTAGCGCCAACTGCCAGAACACCATCATATGCAGCCGGGTAGTTGTTCTTACCATCAGGGCTGTTGCCTGCGGCGGCTACCAGAAGCACGTTGTGGTCGGCGGCATATTTGGCGGCATCGCGCATTACCGCTGTATCTTCGCTGCCTCCCAGGCTGGCGCTAATAATACGAGCGCCGTTGTCCGTGGCCCAGCGTATACCAAGCGCTATATCCTCGTCCGAACCTGAGCCCTGGCTGCTCAACACCTTTACAGGCATGATGCGCGCACCCCACGACATGCCGACCACGCCGGTGCCGTTATTGCTGCTTGCTGCTGCTATGCCGGCTGTGTACGTGCCATGCCCCTCATCATCGTACGGATTGCTATTGTTGCTTACGAAGTTATAGCCTGGCACGATCTTATCTCGCAGGTCCGGGTGGTCTGTTGCGGTCCCTGTGTCCAGGATTGCGATCTTTATCTGGTCCGAGCCTGTGGTGATGTCCCATGCCTGCTCGGCTTTTACCTGTGTAACGCCCCACTGCTGGCCGGCCTTATATTGCTCATCATTGGGCGTATTGGTTGCGTAGAAGAGATAGTTAGGCTCGGCATATTGCACGGCCCCCGACGCCCTGAGCGCGCTAACCGCCTGGCTAACGTCCAACCCTGAACCAGCCGGAGCGCTGAGCTTATAAACACCTGGTAACACCTCCACGCCTTTACTCAACTGGAAGCAAAACATCGCTTCGGCAAAAGCGCTTTTCTCAGCCTGAGATGCCTGGTCAGCAACCTTGACCATCACCTGGTTGGGCACATAGCCGAGATTATCTTGCACAACCTCTTTGAGAGGACGGGCACCGGACGCTGTGCCGGCGGAGGGTTGGAAAGCCTGTGAGTCCCGCCCGTTGACGGGACTGCTAGCCAGGCTCAGTCCAGGAGAGACCAGGGATAACGCCAAAAAGATGCCAAGCATATTCATCGCGCGGCCTTGTGTAAGTCGACCACCATGTACCATGCTGATTATGTTCCTTTCATGTGCAGCCAAACTGCCATTATGTGCATCCACTTTAGTCAAGAAACTAGCGCGTATCGGGTGCGATGTAGCAATTATACCAAAAGGGTATGAGGCGGCGCATTACGCGCCTCTATGGAAGAGAGCAAAGACAAATAGCTGAAACCTCGACAGATGAAAGTCGCAGTTCCAGCTATTTGTATCTTCGGCTATTTGTCTGTAAAAGGCTGAGCCCTAGATATTGCCGTTACTATTACTATTCTGCAAGGCGATGTAAAGACCCCCCAGGATCAAGGCAAGGCCTACGATGATTTGCAATAGGGAAGGGG
>JALYYZ010000428.1 GCA_030945985.1 Chloroflexota bacterium | reverse complement strand
CCGATTGCGTCGCGTAGCAGCGGTAATATCATCTGTGGGAGTAAATAATTGGACTTTCTGACGTAGGCGTAATGGCTCAGGATGCGTGACCGCCTGAAATCTCGATAGTAGCTGTCGCTGTCCTGTATCGAGTAGAAGACCACCGGCAGCCGGGGAAACTCCTTGCGTATTGCCACCGCCGCCTCGATGCCGTTCATCTCCCCCGCGAGCTGCACGTCCATCAGCACGGCGTCCGGCTTCTCGGCGAGGCAGCAGGCCAGCGCCTCCTCACCACTTTCGCACCCCGCAGTGACCTCCACCTTACCTGTCGCTTCCAAGCCCTCTTTGAGAGCTTCCCGCAGGCGCTCGTTGTCTTCCACCAGTAATAAGGTCAGCATAAGCATAGCCCCCGCTCCGCGCATGGCAACAGCCAGCACTCTCATAGTGAGCGTAGCCCACTCGCCGCGCCGTGTCAAGCACGCAGGTGTGCGTCTCTGTCTACTCAAGAGGTCGGAAAGTGCTATCTCCTGACTGTACCATGACTGTATTATGTGCATCAGGCACGCCCGAACGCAAGATATCGTGCCTCTTCAACCCATCTTCGACATGCGAGCGAGGTCGTATATGAAAGTAAAGATGATCTTACCGGCCCTTACCGAGGCCACGAGCCCACACTTTCGCCCTATCAAATATTCGCTGTTCCCCCCTCTCGGGCTGGCTACTTTGGCAGGTCATCTCAGCGACTCGGACGATGTATCAATCCAGGACGAACATGTGGAGCGCCTTGACCTCAACGACTCTCCCGACCTGGTTGTTATCCAGGTTTATATCACCTCGGCCTACCGCGCTTATGCTATTGCGGACCATTACAGGCGACGCGGCGCCTATGTTGTGCTTGGGGGTCTGCATGTCACTGCGCTACCGCAGGAGGCGGCTCTGCACGCCGGCACGATCTTCACAGGCCCAAGAGACGATACTTGGCCTGCCTTCCTCCGTGACTACCGCTCAGGCCAACCACCCCGCAAGGTGTATGCTTCGCAATTGCGCGACCTTGCCGGTATACCGGCGATCAGGCGTGACCTCATCAAGCGTCACCTCTACCTCTGCCCCAACTCGATCGTTGTAACGCGAGGTTGCCCGCATGTCTGCGACTTTTGCTACAAAGAGGCGTTCTTTCGGGGAGGTAAGTCCTTCTACACACAGGCCGTTGATGAGGCATTGGCCGAGATAGAGCGCTTGCCAGGACGCCACCTCTATTTCCTCGATGACCATCTCCTGGGCAATGCCCACTTCGCCGAAGCGATGTTCGAGGGGATGCGCGGCCATGCCGCCTCTGGCAGGCTGCGGCTACCGTGCAGTCGGTGCTGCATCCTGCGCTGCTTGAAAAGGCGGCCCAGTCAGGTCTCCGCAGCCTCTTTGTCGGCTTCGAGACGCTGGACCCTGCCAATTTGCGTGAGCAGCACAAATACCAGAACCTGGGCCGCGACTATGACGCCGCGATACGCCGCTACACGAACTCCGGGTAATGGTAAACGGCAGCTTTGTCTTTGGCATGGACGCCGATGACAGCAGCGTCTTTGGCCGCACGGTTGATTGGGCCGTGAGCCAGGGTATCGAGACTGCTACTTTTCATATTCTCACGCCCTACCCGACAACCGGGCTCCACACGCGTCTGGCTCAGGAGGGGCGCATCACTACTGCTGATTGGGACCTATATGACACACGTCATGTGGTCTACCGCCCCGCCAGGCTGACGCCGCAGGAGCTTGAGTCGGGATACTGGCGGGCCTATCGAGATTTCTATAGCTGGTCCTCTATAGTGCGAGGAGCGGCCACCCATCCGACAGCGAGCGGCACGTTGCGGCATCTGGCTTACTCGGCAGGGTGGAAGAGGTTCGAGCCGCTGTGGGACCTGGTAATCAGATCCAAGAAGGTGACGCGCCTGCTACCCGTGCTGGAAGCCACGCTCGCCGAATTCGGACACCGTCCCTCCGGCTAGAGGCCTCCTATCTGGTGGTTTCTGAAGGCATCGACAAAGAGCTCATAATCCTTTCTCACTACGGCCCCGTAGTGGTGGCCGAACGCCAGCATTTCGTCCGCGAAGCTGTTCTCGTGCCCTAGAAGCACCTCGTGTAACGCCTCGTCTACCGAGAAAGGGACCAGCGTCAGGTCGCTGTCGTTGTCGGAGACGCAATGTATCTTGGCTACCGCCTGCCCCAGGTAGCCGAGTAACTCCAGGATGCTTTCACGGTCGTTGATATCGGTCCAGTCAAGGTCGCTCGTGTAGGGCGACGCTTCGGCCACCAGTTGGCCCAGGTCGTTGAGGGTGGTGTAGCCGAGCCACCTGTCGGAGTAGGCTTGCAGCGCTCTTTGGGAGAGGACCGTGCGGTGCCCGTCGTGTAGAAAGTATGCCTTGGCGGCCGGGTCGTCGACGACTCTGCTGGGTGATGCTACCTGCGCCTGCTTCATGTAGATGATGATATCGTTTTCGAGCGCCTGGGTGGGTCCCTCGACGAGTACGTTATAGGAAGGCAAGCCCGCGCTCCCAATACCTGCTCCGCGCAGCGTCGCTACGTCTTTTATGTTGTAGCTGATCCGGCTGAAGCGCTTGCTGTCGGGTATCGTCTTGAGGTAGTCGGTGAAAGCTGCTTCTACCTTCTGCTTAGTTTCGTCATCTACTTTTCTCATTTTATCATTGATGGTGAACCTGCGGTCATAGTTTTCTATCGTTGTAAATTCATTCAGCAACTCTGGGCGGGTACACAGTCGTGTCTCGTGCAAGAAATCGAGCAGCTTGCCCTGTGTGTTCGCGAGTGTCAGCGCGAAGCTGTCGGCATGCTCCTTGTGGGCGAAGCGTGCCACCTGCGCCATATAGGTGCGGGCAACAGTCTCTATCATCTGGCCGATGTCATCGTCGCTAAGGGCCTTCTGGAAGCCGACCAGCGCAAGGCTGGCGACGAGTCGCTTGATGTCCCAGGTGAAAGGGGCTACATATGCCTCATCAAAATCGTTCACGTCAAATACGAGCACTCCCTCACTGTTCATATAGGTACCGAAGTTCTCGGCGTGCAGATCTCCCTGTATCCATATCCTACTTGTTTTTTCGTTCAGAAAGGGGTCTTCGTCGCGCGATACGTCAGCATAGTAGAGCGCAGCGCTCCCACGGTAAAAAGCGAAAGGGGTTGCCGACATCTTGCGGTACTTGCCTCGCCAGGCATCCGGGTCGGCTGTCATTAGATCGCCGTATGCACTCTCCAGGGTCTCTACGATAAAGCGCTGCCTCTCTTGCCTGCCTTGCCCCGCAATCTGATCGCTGATTGAAGTCATATTTCGCTCCTTACTATTTGATGTTCCAAAAGTACAGCTACTCAGGCAGCACTATCGAAGTACCACGTGACACCTTGTCGTAGGCCAATTCACCGGGTCAAATCTTCCGAATAAGCAGAGGCTCTTCGTCTGCATTGGATAGGCCGACTCCCACTAACGGAGCATGCTCTAACGCTACAACGACGGTTCGTACATGGGCCAGGCGCTGCTGCCCGAAGAGCAGCACCGGTACAGCAATTCTGTGCCCTGCTATGACCGTTTCCCAGTGCGGTCGTGAATCCGTCATTATGGTACTAACCGGCCAACCATAATTATACCGCACATGGGGCACCTTATTATACGCTTCTTTTGAGGCTACACCTGGCTCTTTATCCGATCATCTCCATTTCCTCTCGCATGTCCGGCATGCTTTTTGCACCATACAGCTATCTCGCGTCCTAAGAACCCTGGAGAAGAGCAGCTTATATCAATAAGGAGCATACTATGACCGTAAAATTTGGAGTATTTGTGCCGCAAGGCTGGAAGATGGACCTGGTCGGGATCAAAGACCCTGAAGAGCAGTATGAGGCAATGACGCGCGCAGCCAGGGCCGCAGATGAGTCGGCGTTCGACTCGATATGGGTCTACGACCACTTCCATACGGTGCCTGAGCCGACCGATGAAACAACGTTCGAGGCATGGACGATCACCGCCGGATTGGTGCGCGACACAAAGCGCGTGCGCGTAGGCCAGATGGTCACCTGCAACGGCTACCGCAACCCGGCGCTCCTCGCAAAGATGGCTTCAACTGTTGACGCCATGAGCCAGGGCAGATTGATTTGCGGCCTGGGAGCCGGCTGGTACGAGCACGAGTGGCGCGCCTACGGCTACGGCTTCCCGGAAGTGCCTGTGCGCATGGGCATGTTCCGCGAGGCATGCGAAATCATCTCGAGGATGTGGACCGAGGATAAACCCACTTTTAAAGGTAAGTATTACACAATTGATGGCCCTATCAACATGCCGAAGGGTGTGCGCAAGCCCCACCCGGAGATGTGGATCGGCGGTGGCGGAGAGAAGGTCACGCTCAAGCTCGTTGCGAAGTGGGCGGACGGCTGCAACGTCGGCGGCGGCAACCCCGAGACGATCAAGCAGAAGATCGCGGTGCTGCACGCCCACTGTGAGGCGCTGGGCCGCGACCCAAAAGAGATCGTGGTCAGCACCGGCCTGGAGGATGTACACCTGCTTGCGCCAGGGGAAGACCGCGAGAGAGTTGCGGACTGGACTAAAGGCCAGTACACCCTAGACCAATATATGAAGCGCTTCAAGGTCTTGACCGTGGACGAGGTGTCGGCCCGCATCGAGAAGATAGCTGAGGCGGGCGCAGACTACATCATAGTTTACCTGGGTGGCCTGGCCCAGAACCAGGACATGATCCATCGCTTCTCCGAGCAGGTGATCCCCCGCTTCGCCTGATCCCCTGCAAATACCGGCGTTTGTGGTTCATCGCGATGGCCGTAATATATAGGAAAGAAATCAAAACCACTCAGGGTTTTGATTTCTTTCGAGAAGAGTAGAGAGCAACTCCAAACCC
>JALYYZ010000397.1 GCA_030945985.1 Chloroflexota bacterium | reverse complement strand
AGCCGATGTAGGCAGTCTGGCACAAGTGGCAAATGGCATGCGCATAGCGGAGGGGGATCATCATGGCCGGTGGGATCATTGAAGGTGTGGAGTATACAGTAGTTGGCCGGAATGTGTCATCTACTCCGGCAACTGGTGAACCGGCCGTTAGCGGCATCAACCTAGATGAGGCTCACGAGCAACCTGGTGAGGGATTGAGGGACTACGCGCGGGCACTGCAAACCTTTGGGGCCAATCGCGGCGATCGTATGGCCGCTCTTGAGGTGGCAATCCTTGGCTGGCTCGACGCCAAGCGAGGTCGCTCCGGCAGCCTGAGGACGTGGCACACCTATGCAGATACCCTCTCTTCCTTGCGGGCTGCTCTGCAGCGAGAAGGCCTGGACCTCGATGGACCCGCTACTCCTGTCGCGTTAGTAGCCCAGGCATGGGCCGGCTCCAAGCCCGTCTCAAGAAAAGCGTCGGCAGGCAGTAGAGTGGGTACCGAGGACAACAACCTATCACCCGCTGCCAATAATCATGCTACCAATAATGCTAATCCCGTTTCTGGCCCGGACCCCGCGCCCACCACCTACAACCAGCGGCTAGCATCGGTTTCCAGCTTCTACAAGTATGCGCGCAAGCAAGGTATACTCGATGCTAATCCCATAGAGCGCGTAGAGAGGCGGCGAGTGCAGGCCTATGCTGGCTCTCGTGCCCTTGAGGCTGAATACGTCAAACAGGCGCTCGCCTCAATTGATCGCAACTCAGCTATAGGCTCGCGGGACTAGGCCCTGCTGCTCACCTACCTGCAAACAGGCAGGAGGTTGAGCGAGGTTGCGGCTCTTGAATGCCGAGATCTCGAAGAGTTACCAGGAGGCAAGCTGAGAGTTACGTTTCGACGGTGCAAAGGAGGCAAAGTGCTACACGATACTCTCACCTCTCAGGTTAGCTCCGCCTTGCTTGCCTACCTATATAATACGCATCTTTTGCCGCTTAACCGGTTGGAAGGTAACACACCCGTCTGGGTCTCCCTGGCGGAGCGTAACGGCACCAGGGGAGGTCGGCTGTCGAAAGTCTCTATCTCGCGTATCTGCAAGGTTCGCCTGGGTACCACTCGTGTCCACACCCTGAGGAGCACAATGGCTCAGGTGATGGAGAAGAAGGGTGCGCCGGTATCACTCATCCAGCAGTGACTTGCCCACAGCAGCCTTGCTACTACCGGTATCTACCTGGCATCTCTGCGGCAGGACGATAATCCTTATGCGGAGGAGATAACAGGCGCGTTCGGAGTAGAATAGAGAGCAGGGTGTGAGAAACTTGCCGCCTGATCTGAGATGGTGCTGCCTGGCTGCCGCACTTATACGGCGATCCAACGATGATAAGATCTTGCCAAGCATACGGCATGGAAGCCCTCAATAAAGAGTGCTCCTCTGAGTTCTGACACTTCCGAATGTATCCGCAGAGATTGACGCATGCTTCTATCAGCGCTATTTTGTTACTTTGTCATAGGGCCTGGGAAACGCACATATTTATGACTTTTGGCAAGAGCGCGTCGAACACGTTGTTCGCACATCCGTTCCGGATGTGGAATCGAGAATTCAGTAAGTCTGCTCTGACTGATCAAGTCAGGCAAGTACATGCGTATACTTCTGTATGCTGTTATATACCCATGATTCTCCAATACAGATCGCTCTGCCTCTGAAAATGCATTCAGATCGGTACGTATTTTGGTAATAACTTCGTCAACAAGGCTCCGTGAGTATATATTGGCACTTCGCCAGCAGTATCAAAAGCTGCTCAGAACCACTTTGATGGGGAATCCCAGAGATAGATGCGTCAGAGACGATGACACTACAGAAGCTTCCTGATATACTGGCCGAAGTGATGTAGCAGTGCGGGGACACCCGCGAAAAATACCCTGTTGCGCGTTCGCCAAATACGAGTCTTTAGGGTGTTCTCACGTTAGTTAATTGATTATAGCGCCAGCCTGAAGAGGAGAGATTAGTGACAACTAACGACAGCAAGGCAAGGAATCAGGCTCAGATTCGCGAGCTAACGGAGACTGTGACGGAAGCGGTCCATAGCAAGGACCTCGATGGACTTATGTCCAATTACGCGCCGGACGTCGTATCGTATGATGCCCTGGACCCACTACAGTATGTCGGACAAGCTGAATCCAGAAAGCGAGCAGAGGAATGGTTCTCTTCCTACAAAACCCCCATCGGCTTCGAGATAAGCGACCTGAGCATCACCGCAGGTGACGATGTGGCTTTCTGCCATTACCTCTACCATGTCAGCGGAACACTGAACCATGGTGGGAAAGTTGACATGTGGGTGCGCTCGACCGTTTGCTACAGCAAGATAGATGGCAAGTGGATGATCACGCACGAGCATACGTCGGTGCCCTTCGATGGGGAGAGTGGCAAAGCATCGCTCAATCTTAAGCCAAAGTAGTATGGAGAAGGCATCACTGGTGGGCCAGTGATTGTGATATCGTGCGTAAATGAGCAGTAACAACGACGACAAGAGTAGTTGGATACGTCCAGCTTAGGAATCGGGGAGTGCGGAAAACGATGATGACCCGCTCACCGACGCGCAGAAGTAATATGCTGTGCAGTTTCTAACTACTGAGCATTCTACGTTGCAAACCGCACGCTCGGCTACGATCACTGACTCTGCGGGGCGTGCGGGTCTCTTTTTGAGCACGGTATCAAGCTTAATTGTAGCTCTCGCTTTGTCATGCTCCAAGCATATCGTGGAAATTGCTCCACCTCAAGTCTGAACACTTACATGGCGTGGACGTCTTGACATCCTCTGCACGAGGTAGTAGATTGGGTGAAACACGCAAAGTTTTTGAGGTGCGCATAATCGACAAAACATCTCAACCATATCGATGGTTAGCGAGGGAGATTACGTGTCGTCGATGGATGCTCGCTTTGTTAACCATGGCCCGCAGAAGGCGGACGCTGTGAAGGCGCTCGCGGGGATTGTGAACGCTCACGGCGCAGAACCGCTGGTGGGCTGGCTTGAATTGCCCTCGCTCTCGCCCGGCACCACACTGCTAAAAGTGATTGCCGCTCCATTAAACCCGCTCGACCTGCTCATCGCTTCCGGGACATTTCATTCCGTACGCCACGAATCTCCATACGTCCCCGGCAGCGAATGCGTGGGAGTCGTGATCGACTCAGATCGTTTCGCGCAGGGAACCCTCGTTTATGCGGAGTGTCATGCGTCGCCGG
>JALYYZ010000373.1 GCA_030945985.1 Chloroflexota bacterium | reverse complement strand
GAGCCATGGCGTTGAGCAGACGCGCAGGCTGGGCCTCTGTCTGGGCAGGCTGGCGGAGTCGGGCGACCTGATATTGCTCGAAGGCGATTTTGGCTCGGGCAAGACCACCTTTGCGCAGGGTGTAGCGAGTGGGCTCGGGTTGGACAACCGCTACGTCAACTCCCCCACTTTCACCCTCATCAATGAATACACAGGAGGCCGTTTACCGCTGGCGCACATCGATCTCTACAGGTTGGAAGGGGAGGAGCAGATCGCTACTCTTGGGTTGGACGACTACCTGGACAGCAGAGGCGTTACGGTTATAGAGTGGCCCCAGGAGGCGGCTACATGGCTGCCACCCGAAAAGTTACTGGTACGCATGGCATACCTCGACGAATACAAGAGGACGATGCGCTTTTATGCTTATGGTGAGCGTTATACTAGCCTTCTAGAGGCATTTCGTCGCGACGCGTACGGCAGTTGATATGATTTTAGCCATCGATACTTCAACAGACTATGCAGGTATAGCCCTCTACAAAGCAGGTGTGGGTGTCATTGCTGAACAGACGTGGCTCTCAGGGCGTGAGCAGACCACTCAGCTCTTGCCTACCTTGCAGCGACTGATGCAGTTGGCGGGCGCAACCACCGAGGAGATCATAGGTATAGGAGTGGCCACAGGTCCCGGATCTTTCAGTGGGGTGCGCATCGGTATCAGTACCGCCAAAGCGATGGCCTACGCCTTGCAAATACCCTTGTATGGTGTACCTACCCTCGACATTTTGGCCTACTCGCATGCGGCGGTGACCGCAGCCCAAATCTGCTCTGTCTTGAGTATGGGCCGAGGCCGATATGCGTGGGCACTCTACCGCACTCGTGGGGCGCAGTGGCAGAAGCTCACACCTTATGCCGCAGGCACAGTAGAGGAGTTATGCACGACTATGCAAGGATATAAGACAAACGTAGCAACACTCTTTTGTGGCGAAATTGTGCCCGACCTGGCCGAACGGCTGGCCGACACACTGGGCAAAGAGGCAGCCATCGCCCCACTCGCATCATCGTTGAGAAGAGCGGGCTACCTAGCCGAGTTAGCCTGGCAGCGCGCCACACGTGGGGAATCTGATGATCCAACAACGTTACAGGCTATTTATCTGCAACCTTCAGCGCCCGCAGAGGCGAGTGCAAAATAACGTGCCATATATATTAGAGAGCATGACACAGGAAGACGTGGCGCAGGTGGCCGAGATTGAGCGCTTCTGTTTCACTATGCCCTGGCCGACCTCTGCTTACAGGCGTGAGCTGAAGACCCCTGAGACGAACCGCTACATCGTTGTCCGTTACGTACCGCCGGAAGCCGCCGCTCAAGCAAGTCTGCAGCCACCCACCGAGAGTTCTCTTACGTTGTTGGCTCACCCCGAGCTACACCCTGACGGTTATGTACCCATGAACCAGGAGCAGAACGGGCATAGTCGGTCACTGTTACAAAACCTGCTCCCCTGGCTGCGTGGAGCCACAGAAGAGAATGGCGCGCACGCCACGAAGCAGCCTCTCTACCCCATAGTTGGCTACGCCGGGCTATGGCTGATGGTCGATGAGGGCCACGTCACCACTATCGGGGTCCACCCCAGCCAGCGCGGGCACGGAGCAGGTGAACTTCTCTTTCTTGGACTCTTCGACATAGCGCGTGAGATGAAAGCCCACCGCGTTACCCTTGAGGTGCGCGTCACCAACACAGGCGCACAGGCTCTATACAAGAAATACGGCATGGAAATCGCCGGCCTTCGCAAGCGATATTATAGCGACAATGGCGAGGACGCATATATTATGTGGAGCGAACTGCTCACATCGCCCGAATGCAAGCTGCGCATCGCCAGGCTGCGCGCAGATCTCACTCGGCGGCTGCAACTCAGTTTTGCTGCCCCCGCCCCGCCGGCACACCCGGTAGACAGCACACGGCTACAATAAGATGAATATATTAGCCATCGAAACATCTTGCGATGAAACTGCCGCAGCCGTGGTGCGCGACGGCAGGCATATACTCTCTAATGTTATCGCGTCGCAGATAGAATTGCACAAGCGCTACGGCGGCGTGGTGCCCGAGCTTGCTTCGCGTCAGCATGTGCTGACCGTCGTTCCGGTGTTGCAAGAAGCAATGGAGCAGGCGGACACGGGCTGGCAGCAGATCGACGCAATAGCGGTCACGCGCGGCCCCGGCCTATCTCCGGCCCTCCTGGTAGGCGTAAACGCGGCCAAAGGTATCGCGTTTGCCCGACATAAGCCGCTCCTGGGCGTCAACCATATGGAGGGCCATATCTACTCCAACTGGCTCATTCCCAGGTCTGCGGCGGAGGCGGGAGAGACGCCCCCTGAGCCCGCGTTCCCAGCCCTCTGCCTGGTGGTCTCAGGCGGGCACACAGAGTTGGTGCTGATCACCGGGCACGGGCAGTACAAGATGCTCGGCAAAACGGTGGACGACGCGGCAGGAGAGGCGTTCGATAAGGCAGCACGCATACTGGGGCTTGGCTATCCCGGCGGCCCTGCCGTGCAGAAAGCCGCCGAGGATGGCGACCCCGCCCGCTTCTCTTTTCCAAAGGCCACTCTGAAGGGCACGTACGACTTCTCGTTCAGCGGTGTGAAAACGGCCCTGCTGCGCAAAGTGCAGGAGTATGGCTTCAACCCCACAAAGCCCCTGCCCTGGCAGCATGTCGGTGAGCAGACGGCCAGGCCGCAGAGCCCGCACGGCCCCATCGTGGAGACCACACGCCTGCTGCCGGTTGCCGACCTTGCCGCCTCTTTCCAGGCGGCAGTGGCCGAGGCATTAGTGGACAAGACAGATGCCGCCGCTCGAGAGTTCGCTGTGCGCGAGGTGCTGGTCGCCGGGGGCGTGGCTGCCAATGCCGCCTTACGCGCTGGTCTGGCCCAGCGTCTGAAGGTACCCTTCCGCTACCCGCCCCTTGTGCTTTGCACCGACAACGCGGCTATGATCGCTGCGGCGGGGCACTACAGGTATGTGGACTCGTTACAGCACGACTTCACACTCGATATAGAGCCTAACGCGCGCTACGTCTGAGCCGGCTGCGCCTCCATTGCATCTCTTCCGGCTAGAGAGCAACCTTATCTAAATAAGACACAAACAAAAACCCTGCGGGTTTTTGTTTGTGTCTCTCTCTATTCCCTTTTCCTTTGGGAGGTGGCAAATCAGGTAGCTTGTGTAAGCACCAGGCTCTTGCAATTCATATCAGCCGCCGCAGGTACACCCATTATGTCAAGCACAGTCAGGCTAATGTCACACAACCTGCCGCCTGTGCGCAGAGTGGCATGCCTCAGAGGGCTCTCTTCAGGGGCCACCACGATGAAGGGAACAGGGTTGGTGGTGTGAAAGGTGTGAGGTCCGCCCGTTTCGGGGTTACGCATCTGTTCGGCGTTGCCGTGGTCGGCTGTTATCAGCATCACGGCCCCGGCCTTCTCTATAGCATCATATACCTGACCGACGCAACGGTCTACCGCTTCGACAGCCTGTATGGTGGCGTCAAGCTTGCCGCTGTGACCGACCATGTCGCAGTTGGCGAAATTAGCTACGATAAAGTCGTACACGCCCGAGCCTATGCGAGTCGCAAGTTCCGCAGCTATCTGTGGAGCGCTCATTTCGGGCTTGCGGTCATAGGTGCCGACATCTCGGGGCGAAGGTACGAGATCGCGGTCCTCTCCAGGAAAGGGCTTCTCGACTCGGCCATTGAAGAAGAAGGTGACATGAGCGTACTTCTCCGTCTCGGCTATATGGAATTGCCGCAAGCCGTGGTCGCTGAGCACTTTTGCGAGCGGCACCTCGACTTCCATTGCTTTGTAGGCCACATGCACCGGCAGATCGTCTTCATAGCGGGTCATAGTCACAAAGTAGAGATCGCGCCGCAACTCCCGCTGGAAGTCGGTGAAAGAGGGCACAGTGATCGCGCGAGTAAGCTCTCGGCCGCGATCGTTCCTGAAGTTGAAGTAGATAACCGCATCACCATCGCGAATGTAAGAGGGCTCCTCACCAGGACTTGAGATTACCGAGGGGACAATGAACTCGTCAGTGACCTCTTTGGCGTAAGACGTTCTGAAGACTTCCAGGGGGTCGGAGAAGCGCGTGCCCTGGCCGTTTACCACCGCGCGGTAAGCCTTCTCTATACGTTCCCATCTGTTATCTCGGTCCATAGCATAGTAACGGCCCGATACGCTGCCGATGCGCCCGACGCCCGTCTCGCGCATTTTGTCGAGCACGGCCTGCATATATCCGAGACCGCTCTCGGGTGGAGTATCGCGCCCGTCGGTGAAGGCATGATATACAACCCTGGTGAGACCCTTGCGCTTCGCAAGCTCCAGCAGTGCGAAGAGATGCGCCCAGTGGCTGTGTACCCCTCCTGGTCCCAGTAGTCCTAGCAAGTGTAGCGTTGTCCCATTGGCGAGGGTGTGATCGCAGGCGGCTACAAGCTCCGGGTTGCTGTAGAACGAGCCTTCTTCGATAGCCTTGTCGAGGCGCGTAAGCTCCTGATAGACGACGAAGCCTGCGCCCATGTTCTGGTGCCCCACTTCGGAGTTACCCATCTGACCGACAGGGAGCCCCACGGCATGTTCCGAAGCGTCGAGCGAAGTGTGAGGATAAGCGGCCCAGAGCTCGTCCATATTAGGCGTATTTGCCAGCGCAATGGCGTTGTTCTCGGTCTCCTCCCGCAGGCCCCAGCCATCCAGGATGACCAGGACAACTGGTCTCATCTTAGCGCCGTCCAATCCGTTCCCTCCTTATAGTAAAAGAGGGTAACGCACAGCGTTGATCCGCGCATTACCCGAGCTATGGTCTGAAAAGACCCTATGCCGCCCCATCTGGGTCACATCGTACGTCAAGTTGAACCGCGCATTACCCGAGATGGGTTCTGAAAAGGTGCAAAAATATCTAGTCGCGCCAGGTCTTCTCCAGTTTGTAGTCCTGTAGATAGACCTTGCAAGCAGCGCAGAGGGTCACCTCAGCTTGCCGCCTGTATATCCCTTTGCGCGTTCTATAGCGAAAGCTGTACTTGTAGCGGTTCACATGGCGCGGGCAGTAGGACATGCCGCAACGCTCGCATCTGGCATAAAGGGTGTTGGTGCAATCATGCCAGCCGCACAAGCCTTCGTTATTGCGCGTATCGGCCAGGTCACGGCGCTCGATCTCGGAAGCCTGTGCCTGTTCCATAGACATTTTTCGCTTGTACTGTACACGGCACAATCTGCATACAGAAGCCTCGACCTCACCATGCTTCGCGCAGAAGTGCCGGCTGCAGATAACACACTGCGCCGCCGGCATTCGGAAACAGACCGTTATTGGACTTTCACAACGTAGGGGCATATAACCTTTTAGCTTGTCTCATTAGTTTCTCGCCAGACCGTCACCCGCAAGGCAACACCCTATTATACGTATGTTCAAGCCTCGTTGCCAATATGCGCGCAAGACAGATAAAAGGAGATAAGAAGTTACGCCTCTTGCCTCACATCTTGCTGCCGCCTGGTATCGTGACCATTGCGGCCAATCACCCTCTTCGCGCCTACATGGGGCAAGTCGTAATCTCGGTAGAGCTTGGGCAGCATGTCCCTGGGCGACCAGTCCTGCCACGAACCGTACTTGCCCTTGTACTCGTGCAACGTCTCACCTACTTCGTAGAACAGTATCTGGGCCACCCGCAGGCCCACGGGCAATACGGCGATGGCGTGGCTGTGGTTGGTGATCTCCATAGTCCAGCGAGAGATGTAACCGACATCACCCACGCCTGCGCACTTGCAAACAGAGAGGCAGGAGCGGCCAATACTGGAGCGTGACCTCATCGAGGTTGTGAAGCCGTTACGTCCACCCACAATCTCCTCGGTGTGCGCCAGGATCGTGTCGCCCGGCCTGATCCTGATTACTCCGTCATCAGCGTAGAACGGCCCGAGCCAGAACTCCTGGGCGTCGTGCTCGTCTGTAAAATTCACCTCGACCATGTTATGGTTCGGGGTAAAATAGTAGGTGCCCAGGCGCACATCGTAGGAGTTCGTGCCTAGCTGACGCTGCTCGAACGGCTCGATGATGATATTTCCATGCTCTATCTCTTCGCTTATCCTCTTATCGGACAACAACATTAGCTTCTCCTTTTCTGCTTTGCCGGGTCATGTTCGCTATCAAGCATCCTTGTAGGCCCACTCTCCTGCGCAGGCTTCTTCCACTACGCGTTTGTAGACATCCAACGTCATACCGGCAACCAGTTGCCAATTATATTGCTCTCGTGCTACCCTCTGCGCAGCTTCGGCACGCTGCTTCGACCAGTCCGGGTGTTCGAGCGTGTGCAGGATACCCCAGGCGAGCGATTGCGGATCGTCCGGGTAGACTTTGATGCCCGTTTTATGCAGATCGACCACCTCTGAGAGCCCTCCCACGTCCGATACGACCACAGGCGTACCGGCAGACATGGCCTCCAGGGCCACAATCCCGAAAGGCTCGTAGAAGCTCGGGAAGACCGCTACATCAGCCACCTTGAAAAGCCTGTCACGCACTTCATCAGACACCCTGCCGGGCAACATTATATCCTGCCCAACCCCTAGCGCATCGGCTTTTGCACGTAGCTCGTTAGCATAGCCTCCACCACCCGCCAGCACAAATTTCACACCCTGCCACTTGCGAAGCACATAAGGTATGGCATCAACAAGAGTAGATAGCCCCTTTTCCGGCACCATCCTGCCCACAGAGTAAACAATGGATTCGTTGGGTGCAGCGAAGTCCCTTCTGAAACTACTCAGGTCTACACCGTTCAGGGCGTCAAAGCGCCGTGGGTCGACGCCATTGGGTATAACAGTTACCTTCTCCTGCGGAGCGCCGAAATAAGTCTCCACCTCCAGGGCCATATAGCGGCTGCAAGTAATAACGCGCCACGACTCGTAGTTGAGCCACCATTCGGCCATATGGATAGAGCGCTGCATCCCTCCATAAAGATGCCCACGATTTCGCCCCATCTCGGTGGCGTGAATGGTGGACAGGAGTGGCAGGTGAAAACGCTCCTTGAGTGCGATGGCCGCGAAGCTGCTCATCCAATCATGGTTATGTATCAGATCGAAGCCGCCCAGATGTCTTATCAGGTGTGTGCAAAAAGCCTCGATACCGGCATTATCATGCCAGGTATTGGTGAAGAAGTCACTCTGTTTGTCCGAGAGGTCTATCCTGTAAAGTTGGCTGCCATTTGCAGCGGGGCTGCCGTCGGGCATAGGCAAAGGCTCATTGAAGTCGCCGCCGCTCAACCTGGGTACGACAAGATGCACTTCCACCCCGGACGCGATAAGTTCGGGCAAAATCTCAACAACGTGCTTGCCTAGTCCGCCCACGATGTGCGGTGTATACTCCCAGGATAACATCAGAACTTTAATGGTGGCGCTCCTGGTTCGGTCTCCCGGCGTTGGCGTCTCGTACCGCTGCTTGGAGCGTCACAGATCCAGACCGTAGAAGTTTATCCCCTCGGCAGACTGCTTGAAGCCGAACGATCTGTAAAGCTTGTGCGAACGGGTATTGTTGACCTGGGTAGAAAGCCCCACCGACCCCGCGCCCATAATAGACATGTTGCCCAGCACGAAACGCAGCATAGCAGCGCCCAGGCCCCTTCCCTGCATGCTCTCGACCACGGCAAGCCTGTCGAGGTGCGCCCAGCCATTGTACATGGTAAAAGAAACGTACCCGGCATCTTCCCCATCCAGGAGGCAAACATAAGCATAGACACCCTGCATAACCAGGTAGGTGCCAAACTCGTCCAGGCTGTTCCACCAGAGCCAGGGGAAGGATGTGTGGTCCAGCGGCATCAGCCTGGCGATAGCGGTAGGCCCTACAGGCTCGAAGCGCAACTCACCTTCAGGGGGGGCAGGAGCGCGCCCTTCACCCCAGGCAGAGCCCGGCAGTTCCCTGCGGAAGAATACGATCTTCTCTATATGACTGAAGCCCAGAGACGTATAGACCCTTTCGCCGTCGCGCCAGACATCATCGGTACAGAGAGCCAGTGTTGAGCTTTCCTCACGGAACCGCTCCAGGAGTCTGCGCACGAGGGCAGCGCGACCCTTGCGTGCGGAGACCTCCAGCACCTGGGTGATTTCGTCACGCCTGCGCCACTGTTCGCCAATAGCATACTCGCCGGTGGCGGGCACCCACAGCGACATGCCGGGCGACGTACTCAGGTGTCCCACGAGGGTGGACGCGCTGAACCTGCTATGCCAGGGCAGACGCAAATCGCGCACATTCTCAGACCGCAACTGCTCGATGAAGGGATTCTCATCGCTCGGCGCGGGCCGCCAGGGGAAAGACGTTCGCATTATCCGCCTAGTGCGCCAGCACGCGTACATCTTTCAGGTTGAGTATGCCAAGCGAGGTCATCTTCAGGCCCTGCACGTAAGGCTTCACAAGCGTGTAACGCACCGAGTGGTAGAGAGGCACGGCGGGGTAGTCTCTGAGCACTCGTTCTTCCACCTGGGCGTAGGTAGCCATACGTCTTGCGCTGTTCGGCTCAATAGCCGCCAGGCTGAGCGCCGCGTCCACATCATTGTTTCTGTAACCACTGCTATTCTCCGGCGAGCTTGACCTGAAGAGTGTGCCCAGGATAGCTTCGGGGTCAGGGTAGTCAGCCGCCCAGCTCGATGTAAACATGGGGTACTCATGCTGGTCCAGACCTGCCAGGTAGTCGGTCCAGCCAACCTCATGCACCTCGACATCGACACCCAGCGTCTGACTAAAGACCTCGCTCAGCATCGGTCCAATGCTATCACCACTGGTGTAGAGGCGCAACCTGGGGAGGTTTCGGGCGTCTTTGTATGTCGATTCGGCAAGGAGCCGTCGAGCGCGGGTCACATCGAAGCCGAAACCTACATCGGGGGATGAGTAGCCGGCAATACCGGGAGGCACGAACCCACGCGCCTGCTGTACACGGGATTCGAACATGACGCGGGCCACCTTCTGGGCATCTATGGCGCGGGCGAAGGCTTCACGCACCTTGGGATCATCGAATGGCTTCTGTGTGAGGTTGAAGCCGAGATAAGTGGCCGAGAGATCAGACACCGTTTGCAACTCGCGTGACATGGAATTGTTCCTGTCAGTGATCCTACCCAGGTCCCCCACGGGTACATCAGCTATCTCTAGCCCTCCTGTCTCGTACTGTTGCAATTCGCCCGTTGCACTCGCGCCCATCCAGATGTTGACCCGTGCCAGCCTGGGCCTCCCACCCGCGTAATCGGGGTTGGCGGCGAGCACCATCTCCTGGTTATGCACCCACTTTTCGATACGAAAAGGACCTGTGCCGGCGGGCCGCTCCAGCCAGTCGTTGCTCCCCTCGACATTCGATTTCTCTACCACGGAGGCCGGACCTGCGGTGAGCTTACTGAGGAAATAGGCCCTGGGCGCGTCAATGGTCAACACCAGTGTATAGGGGTCGGGCGCCTGCACGCCCGCAATCTCCTTTGCCTTGCCCGCCAGTTTATCCTGCACACCTACGATGTCGCCCAGGAAGATAGAAGCGGGCAGGCTAGAGGCATCATGCGAACCCGCGAGCACGGAGTCCGTCGCCCGCTCGAAGGAATATTTGAAGTCGCGTGCGGTAACCTCTGAGCCATCAGGGAAGCGTACCCCGCGCCGCAAGCTGAATGTGTACGTCTTGCCGTCGGGCGAGATCGCAGGCAAGGAGGTGGCCAGGTCAGGCACGATTTTGAGGTCGTTGTCAAAGGCTACCAGACCGCTAAAAAGCTGTCTGATAACAAGCTGGGAATAAGAGTCCGTAGCTATGGCAGGGTCCAGAGAAGGGGGGTCCTCCGTATCGCCGGCTATATTGAGCGCGTCAGGGCTCGAAGGTAAAGGGGTCACCGAGACGCCGGCAGTACCATCTACGGAGTTGCCAACAGATACGGTGCCGGCTGGCCGGACGCCGGGTGTCGTCGAAGGCGATGTGCCGACGCTGGAAGAACCATCAGTAAGCGGCCAGCATCCTGCCAGGGGTATAAGCAAAATAGACAGCAGAAGAAGGCGCACTGCGGCAGCGTGGTCGTTCTTGTCAGGTCTAATTAGCGGCAGCCTCATCGGGCGCAAATTACAAAGCTCCTATAAAGCAAAACATGACCCTGGGGCCACATGACGGATGAAAATAGTACCGGCCCTAATCCCCAGCCCAGACTGCTGTTCCCTATTTGCAGAGGAGAGGAGGTGGTATATAGACCAGGATTGGAACATCAGCCAGGCCATTGTAGCACCCATCAAAAGAGGTGGTCAAGCTGAACAGGTAATTTACAGGCTTTCACAACCTCTACCCATGGCTTCAACAAAGATAAAGGCCAGGAAATGAGTAGGCATAGCGCCTGAGGAAGCCCTGGACCTGCGGCTAACTTGCAATAGGGCCGAATAGCAGAGGCAACTCCATTAGTCAGCAGTTAATCACATAGGAGAAATTGGTTATACTACTCACATGTGCGGCATCTCGGGCATCTACAATATAGATGGGCAACCACCCGACATGGGCCTGCTCAGGGCTATGTCGTCGGCAATCGCTCACCGTGGGCCCGATGGAGAGCGCTTCTTTACGGAGGGCGGGCTCGGCCTGGCGCACCGTCATCTCCGAATAATCGACCTGTCGGACGCAGCTATGCAACCGATGACGAACGAAAGCGGCACTTTGCAGCTTATATTCAACGGAGAGATATATAACTATGTTGAACTGCGGCCACGGCTGCGGGCTCTTGGTCACAGCTTCCGCTCAAACTCAGATACCGAAGTGCTTCTACACGCCTACGAGGAGTGGGGCGTCGAGTGCCTGGAGCAGCTCAATGGCATGTTCGCGTTCGCGTTGTGGGACAGCGAGCGCCGCCGGCTCTTTATCGCGCGCGACCGGCTGGGTGTCAAGCCTCTTTATTACACCTGGAACGGCAGTCACTTTGCCTTTGCTTCCGAAATCAAGAGCCTCCTGCTCGACCCCGCCACCAACAGGGCCCCCCACTTACCGTCGATCGCTCAGTATATGAACGCGATGTACACAGAGGGCGAACAGACATGGTTCAAAGGAGTGCGACGCCTGCTGCCAGGCCACATGATGCTCGTCCAGCCGGAAGGCATGGTAGTAAGGCGATGGTGGGACCTGCCTGCGGAGGAGGACGCTTACGGAGCAAAGTCGCGGCGCTACTATATTGGTAAAACACGAGAGCTGCTGGAAGATTCCGTCAAGCTGCGTATGCGCTCCGATGTGCCGTTGGGGGCACACCTGAGCGGTGGGCTCGACAGCAGCGCAGTGGTGGCTCTGCTCAGCCGTCAGTTGGCCTCCTTCGCAAGTTCCGGTGCCACGGGCGAGAGGCTGCGCACCTTCTCTGGCGCGTTCGCGGAGGGCACTCAGTATGACGAGCGTCCCTACGCGCATGCCATGTCCAAACAATATAATACTGTATATAACGAGACGATACCCTCTGCGGACGATCTACCGCGCCTCCTGCCACAGATGCTATGGCATATGGACGAGCCCGCTGCTGGACCGGGCATCTTACTTCAATGGGCTGTATGTGAGCTAACCAAATCCGCAGGTGTGACGGTAATCAACGGCGGCCAGGGTGGAGATGAGGCATGGGGCGGCTACTTCGGCTACATCCCTGCCTACCTCAGGAGCCTGGCCCGTCTGGCGCGAAGTCACCCCGGTATCGTTACAGAACTTGCCGCCGACGCTACTTTACTCGCCCTCCGTCCACCCCTGCGTAGCGCCGCTTTCAAGGCGATCAAGCAGGGCAGGAGGGGCCGCCTCGAGGCTGATGCCGACCTCGGTGAGTGGGCAGGACCACTCTTTACCTCTGAAGCCTCCAGCCAATTTGCGTCCACCCCTGAGAGGGCACCGCAACGCCAGCCGACACGCACGCCCCTGGCAGCGGCCATGTACCACGACCTGACAAATTACCTGCCGGCTTTACTGCAAGTAGAGGACCGTACCAGCATGGCCTTCTCGCTGGAGTCGCGCGCTCCCCTGCTCGACTACAGATTGGTCGAGCACGCAGCTACTGTGCCCAGCGCACTACGCATGGAGCATTTGCAGATGAAGCATATACTGCGTGAAGCCGTCCGCGACCTGCTGCCTCCGCTGATACTGAAGCGCACCGACAAAAGAGGTATGCCTACCCCCACAGCGCTCTGGTTCCGCACATCTCTCAAAGGGTGGGTACGTGGGGTGCTACTCTCCCCGGAAGCGGTGCATGCAGGGATACTGTCACCTGCCTACGTGCGCCGCGTGCTGGACGAGCACGAGTCCGGCAAGGTAGACCACGGCAGCCGTATCTGGCAAATGCTCAATGTGATCACATGGTGGCAAAGCGTGGCTGAGGCTTTCGGACAACAGAATGAGAGCAGCGTCCACTTGGCGCACGTTCATTAGCATGCGCATACTCTACTTCACACAATATTACCCACCGGAAGTGGGAGCCACCCAGACCCGCGCACACGAGATGTGCGGGTACCTGGCCTCCCATGGGCATAGGGTGACCGTGGTTACGGAGGTGCCCAACCACCCTTCGGGCATCATCCCACCCCGCTACAAACACAAGTTGTGGGAGCGGAAGCGCGAGGATGGCATCGATGTGCTCCGCTTGTGGGTGTGGGCATCGCCCGAAAAGAACTTTAGATCGCGTATGCGTTTTTACCTGAGCTACATGGCCGTGGCAGCACTCGCGGGCAGCCTTCTGCGGGGTCGCTACAGCCTGGTCTATGCGACTTCACCACCTCTCTTCGTGGGTGGGGCCGGCCTCTTCACCTCTCTAGCACGGCGCATCCCACTGGTGTTCGAGGTACGCGATCTCTGGCCCGAGTCTGCGGTGGCCCTGGGCGAGTTGAACAACAAGAGAGCTATAAGCGCTGCCGAAAAGCTGGAAGAGGCGCTTTACCGGCGTGCTGTGCACGTAGTGAGCGTCACGCAGGGCATAGAGACGCGCCTGAGAGCGCGCGGCGTGCCGGCAAATAAGATCGCCTATATCCCCAATGGCGCCAACGTAGAGCACTTTCAGTTCAGCCTCGAAGGTCGGCGGCGTGTGCGCAGAGAGTTGCATATACCTGATGAGGCCAGCCTCGTTATGTACGCGGGTATTCATGGTGTGGCCCAGGGACTGGAGACGCTGTTGCAAGCGGCGGACTTGCTCAGGGAGAGAGATGACATACTCTTCGCACTGTTGGGGGAAGGACCACGCAAGGCCCAGATCGAGGCGCTCGCTAGCCGGATGGAACTGCCCAACTTACGCCTTCTGCCCGAGGTGCCTTCCGTTGCGATGCCCAGCTACCTCTCGGCGGCAGACTGTATGGTGGTGCCGCTTCGGGATGAACCTATCTTCAAGGGGGCGCTGCCCTCCAAAATGTTTGAGGCATGGGCCTGCGAGCGACCGGTCGTGCTCAGCGTCACCGGAGAAGCTGCGCAACTATTGGAGCAGGCACAGGGAGGCATTTCTATACCCCCTGAGGATCCACAGGCAATGTCAGACGCGATCAAGTACATGGCAGAACATAGGAGTGAAGCACAAGCTATGGGCAGAAGCGCACGCCTTTATGTGGCCTTACACTACTCGCGCGAAACCCAGGCTGAGAAGCTGGAGACGCTGTTACTGGGATTATTAAATAAAAAAGCGCGATGAGCCAATGCCACCGCGCTTGATGAACTCATACTTTGCGCAGAGTTACTTCAGCCCGCCGTCCTTGACCATCTTCTCAACAGCAGACCGCAGAAGTTCGGCATGGCGCTCGTCGTCGCGAGAAATCTGCTCAAGTATTCTCTTGTTCTCGTCGGAGAGATCCTCCATATACTGGTCATAAGCTTCGAGACCTTCGAGCTTGCTCAGCAGTACGGCTAACAGATTATATGTCTCATTGCTAATAATTTCAGCCATCTCTGTCCTCCTGGTAATTCTTGTAGATCGAACCGTCTATCCCACTTGCAAGTAGCGTGCCCGCCGTGGTACAGGCCGGACAACAATGCCCAACTTGTACTACGCGAGACCAGAGGTCGACGATGCCGGTCACAGAACAAGTAAAGGGAGGTAAAGGGCGGCATAAACTTTGCACCGTAAAGCTCAGGAGGTATTGACTTTGCAACTTACCCCGAAGATGGAAGAGCATAGAGTTGAGGTAGACGGCACACCTGCTGCCTACACTGCGCGCGGGCCGGAAGATGCCACGCACGCCTACATAGGCATCAACGGGCTCATGGGTGGCGGCGACTCCTTTTGGCCTGTCATAGAAGGGGTGCCGGAGGATTGGCGCGTAGTTTTGCCCGATCTGCCGGGCTGTGGTGGCTCGCCTCCGCTGCCGCCACCCTACAAGCACGATATAGATGGCTATGTGCAGTGGTTGCACAACTTTGTACAATCGGCAGGGCTTATAGACAAGCAGTTGGTGATCGCGAGCGTAGCCACGGGGGCACCTGTTTCTATTCGCTATACAAAGCAGTACCCGACCGGCGTGTGGGCGCAGGTGTTGCATTTGCCTTTTCTTGGCAAGCTTGCCATCTCGGCGAAGTGGGCCAGGCCAATAGCCGCCTATAGCTTGCTCACACCCCCGCTACGCGCCCTCGTAAACCGCCTACGTGCGAGCGAACGGCTGATGCACCGCATTATCTTGCACGAGCCACCCGACGCCATACCGGAGCTGGCGGAGCGTGACATCGACCACAAACAGGGGGCGGACCTCCATGCCGCCGGCCAACTCCTCCGAAGCTTGATGCTGGCCGACGCGCGGGTAGAGCTGGCTCAAATAAAGAGCCCGCTACTGATCCTCGCATCAGAGCATGATTTTGCCGCACCGTTGCCTGTTTTGGAGGGCATAGTAAAGGGTCGCCCCGAACGAAAGCTCTACGTCTACAGGGGTGGACAGCATTCCTGGAACGAAGAGTTTATCGATGAGATGAATCGGGAGATAGCGGAGTTCCTTACTCAGGCTGAAGAGCCAGTGGCCGCCACTCTATAAGCAAAATGGCTCGAAATTGGGTGAAATTGCCACTTGACAACCCTCTGCTCCTTGTGATACAATTTCCTGTCCAGGGCAAATCACCCCATTTATGATACAGCGTTAGACGCAAGACCCAAACCCACCTGTCCAACCC
>JALYYZ010000363.1 GCA_030945985.1 Chloroflexota bacterium | reverse complement strand
GTGAGCATTTGGGAAACTGCTTATACTTTGTTGGTGCGGTACTAGATCAAAGTTACGCAGAGCGCAGGCAGGTTCATACGAGGGGTGTTGACCTGGCCGGCCTCTGCATCAGCGAGATCGTGCTCGCACTACAAGCATGAACACTCCGGCCAGCGCGATCATGGCTGCCGCGATCCCGCCGCCAATTATCAGCGAACCGTTGGACTGGGGAATCGGCTGCACCCCTCCTCCGGTCAGACTTTCGGTAGGCGGTGCCTGGACAGCGCTTACCACGCGAACCAACTCTATGCCGGCAAGCTCTGGAGCCTGCACGATTGCTGCTGTCTTGCCATTGGCAAGATTCACGGGCGCAGTGCGGCGGACGGGCCGAGCCATCACTGCGGCCAGATCGCCGCTTGCCGAGCCTGCGCCTTGCAGCGTGAGCATTGCGCTGTCACCCTCTGCAAGGGGCGCCGGCGCACTCCAGCTATTGCTAGATGGGTCGAAACGTGACACGGCGGCGACTGTCTTGCCCCTGGTCGTCTGCCCGGATAGCAGGACCGCCAGCTTGCCACCGTCCCCGGGGACCAGGCCGGCCAGGTTCTCTTCGCTTGTGAGCCAGCGGCTGGGCGCGGCCTTGAGGTCGCCGATTACCCCACTGATTTCCCCGCCGCTCGACCACGCCGCAACCGCTTTCCCCGATGGATCGTAAGCGACCGCAGGCATAACATCAGGCTGCAGGTCACCCGCCAGTTTCTGCTCGGGTTGCCAGCCGTTGCCCGCACGTGCGAGCGCTATCACCTCGCCTGATTTGCCTCCTCGCGCCGCGATGATGAGGGCTGCACCGGCATCGGCAGCGGCCAGCCGCCACGAAGTCACGCCGCTGAAGGTAGATGACACCTGTTCAGCCGGCTGCCACGTCTCCCCGTCCCACCGGGCCGCCTGCAACCTGTTGGGAGCATCGTCCGGTGCCACGAACCACGCATCCTTGCTGCTCTCCCAGGCCAGCCACACACTGCCGTCCCTGGCCGCAGCCAGTTGGGGCGCGAAGTCCATAACGCCATCGCCCGGCATCGTGCCACTCTTGACTATGTTACCTGAGGAAAGATCAACGACGGAGTAGGCAATATCGAGTGAGCGCAGCATGTCGTCTGTTAGCTCGGCCGAGGTGGTGAGCAGGCTGCCGCTTGCCTGCGCCCAGGCAACGATCGCGTGGCCCTTGCCGTCGAAAGCGACCGACGGGCTGTAGGACGGGTCTGCGCCGTTGCCCAGGGGTATAGCAGCTCCCCAGCTCTTGCCGTCGAATAGTCGCAGGGCGATGTGCCAGGCCTGTGGCCGGGGCCGGTCTGGCGCTTCGCTCACCCAGGCGAGGGCCATACGCCCGCCGGCGGTTGAGGCGAGCGCGGGCGAGGCGAGAAGAGCGTTGGCGTGCTCGACCAGGGTGCTAACCTTGATCTTTGCAGTGCCCGACTCGACAGGCGAAGCGACAATCTGCTCGGGCTTCCAGGTGGCCGATCTCGGGGTCAACTTCGGCGGGTCAATCGTTGCAGCAGCCGGCGCCATGAGGAACGAACCGGCGCGGCCTGAGCCGAAGGCGGAGCACGAGGCGAGCTGCGTAGCTGTCGGCGGGTTGGGGAATGTGCCGCTTCCGAAGCCTATCACGCTGTACTTGAAGAAGACAGCGGCATCGAGCGAGCAATCAGTAAAATTCGGCGGAAGGCTAAAATCAAAGGTAGCAGTGCCATGCACGTTGCCCTGTACGCCCCCGCTAGCCAGGCCGAAGACCGATATAGAAGCGTCAGCCAGAACGTTGACGCCCATCGTGCCGCTCCCACCTATGAGAGAGACCTTGTTGTTCGGCACGCCAAGCCTGCCTTTGCCGCTGAACTCCCCGGTGATTGTTGCCTGAACAAGGCTAGAGTCAAACTGCTTGATGTCCTTGCCGACTTTGCCGGAGTCGAGGAGAGTACTCAGACCCGGGATTAGCTCGATCAGGCTCAATTTCTTGCTCACCAGGGTCTGGTCCGGTACCTTGAAGTTGACCGTGGCGGCCTGCACGATGTCACCCGGCTGCACGTCGGTCACGAACTGCACTTCATTGTTCACGATCTTTGTCCGCACGACCGACGTGCTGTTGTCGACCTGCACAGGTATTTCCTTGCCGCCTACTACAAAGCCGCCCGCGCCCGTAATTGGCACATTGCTGCCATCGCCGCCTGAGTTGACCGCCAGACCGGTCTGAAACTGGCTTGGTCTTATTCCCCACGTGCCGCCTACGAAGGGCACGAAGCGCGGGATGGTAAGCAGCGCCTCAAGCGGCTCCGCAGGTATATTCACACTTGCGGTGCTGTTGTAGAGCACTGAGGACGCTCCCGCCTCCGGCGCGTCTGCCTGCAGTTTGTAGGGCTCAGCCCAGGGCGGGACCGCGACTATGTTGACTGTGAACGGCGGCGACTGGGCGGTGCCGCCGTCCGATATCGCGGTTACAGTGATGGTATGGTTCTGTCCCGCGGTAAGGTTATCTATCTCGATTGCCGCTGTGGCGCTGTTACCCTCCACCTGCGCGGCGACCGGAGCGTCGTTGTCGAGCTGGAAAGTCACCGAGCCGGGTTGCTCGCCCCGCCAATCAATGTCGGCGGAGTAGTTGTTCGTGACCGCAGGAGTACTCTCCAGGAAGAACTCCTGCAACTGGCCGTGAACGAAACTTACGACCGGAGCTTTCTTTGATTTCTTGGGTGTGGCCGTTGGCGGTGGCGGCCCCGACAGGGAGATGGACCAGTTAGCTGTCTGATGGGCCGTGGCCTTCTCTTGAAGCTTGCCGAAAGCGTGCGCGGCGATAGGATCGTCCCAGGGAACGTTGCTGGAAGCCGTGCTCGCTGAAGAGCCGGTTGCTTGCCAGCTGACATCACGCTGATCAAAGGTCGCGCTGCTACCATTGAGGCCGCTCATTATGCCCTCGAGAAGGGTGACGAGATCACTATCCCCGGTGCAGTCACGCCCTTGCAGTCCTGTCTTGAATGTCCAATCTATCCTGGGCCTGCCGCCCGCGCCGGCGCTCACGTGGCCCTTGACCACCTGCCATGTCGCCGACAAATCGCATGTAGCCTTCTCGTCCATCAGCCCAGCCGGATCAGTCAGGCTCATATTCCACTTGCCATGAATAAACTGGCTGGCGGAATCGGCAGCAGAGCCACCATTCCTGAAGAACTTGCCGGTGATCTGCCCGTCGCAGGCGATGTCGAGGTCCATAGCGGCTTCATATTGGATACTGTTGTCTATTGTGAAAGGCGCTTGCTCGCGGGTGGCCTCGACCAGGTAACCGAGGCTCCCCGTGTAGTGGCCAGGGGTGAGCGGCGACTGGCAACCTGCCGCGTGCGCGGGCCTCTGCTGAAGCGGGAGTAAGGCACATACTAGCATCAAAGCCCGTACCATCCGGGCAAAAGTAAGTCTCTCCATCATTCTATACCTCTTTACGTGCAGACCTGCAACGCAGATCACTCCCACATTATTTAGACAGTTGGTCAATTACACTCTTTACCAACATCGACATATTATCGGCGTTGTTCACCTTCATGGTGTGTACGTATACCACGAGCCCTCGGCTCGTGAGCACGGCGAAGTCAATATGCTTGGGGGCTACCAGCCTTATGCTTGGCGACCCAAAACCAGGCACCGGCTCGTCAAGTCTGTCTGTGCCGCCCTCTACCGCAGCATAGGCGGTGGCTTCTGCGTCCGTTCTCTTCATGAGGGCTACAATGAGTCCCCGTGTCTGGTTATAAACGACAAGAGGCGTCGGGTCGCCTGGATCGACTGCCGGTGGGGGTGCGTATACGAGCAAGCCGACATAACCCGGAAAGTCACTCCCGGCGCCCGCGTCAAATTTCCAATCACAACTGGCGATGGTTATGGAGGCTTTGAACTTGGGCGGACCGGGTTCCTTGATGGGTTTGCCGAAGAGCGTTTCTATGCCTGCTTTTCGCAGCAGGGCGCACCCGTCGAGGTTGCCCGGCGGGGGAGCGCCGCTTGCTGCTCCACTGTCTACAGGGATAGCTGTGCCGCCGGTCTCGGCACCTGTGGACGGCGTAGCCTCAGGTGGGGCTTGGGGGGTGTCAGCGGCTGGCGTGGCGACTCTGCCTGCCGTATCAGCAGTCTGGCCCGACGTCTCGGCGGTTGCCGGAGCTGTAGCGATTGGAGAGGCGGATGGTGGCGCTGGAGTGTTGCCGCAGCCGGCGAGAAATAGGAGTGCAACTACCCAAAGCGACGCTATTTTCTTGCTCGTATTCATTATGGTCTCCTTCTGAGGCCGGATTGTGACCGGCCGGTCAATTTTTCCTGCGTGGAGCGGGCGTCACGCGAATGCACCGGCTGCGACGCGCGTCTAAGGCTTATTCCAAATTATCGAGAAGAGGCTGTTCAGGGCTCGCACCGAATAGAGATGGTAGCCTTGCGTCCCCAGCGCGTTGTAGGCGAGTTGAGCTTCATCCTGGCTCAAGTTTGCCCGCACTTCCCAACTGCCCGGCACCTTTTCAAAGATGACGTTGAGGTATTTCCCTCCACCCACCGTGAAGGGCTCAAAACGCTTTGGGCTGAACCCCTGCTTGGTGTAGCTGTCGTAGATGCTGTGATAGTTGGTCAGATCGAGACCGACCACGGTCGCATAGTCTGTGAAGGCGCGTTTGACCCAGGTGCCGCCCAGTTGTAGGCCGCCCGTTACCGTGTAAGCCCACACGTCTGTGTTGACGAAGCCTTCGCTGCGCCGCTGGGTGTCTCGCTGCTGGTACTGGGAGTAAGTCAGGCCGCCCTCAAACTCGAACGGAACATAGGTCTTGCTCCACACCGCTGTGAAGCGCGGGCCGGCGGTGGTCTGCAGAACGGACACCTGATCGGGGGCCAGTTGCTGCCCCTTCAGATTGATCCCGATGTTCTGGAACTCTGGCAGCGTCATGTTCCACATAGCCTGGCGCGGCGGGTCTACCTGCTGGAAGGAGCCACCCATCAGGGTGACGTTGTTCATCTGATAGGCGGTGAGCGTTACGGGCGAAAAACCTGCGTGAGTCCAGTAGCTGTAACAGGCGTCGAAGCCGGAGAGAGATACGCCGAGGAAGTCGGGTGGGCAGGGGGCGTTGACTCCGACCGGTCTAGGGGTGGCTGTGGGATTCGCATAGGCCACTGAGGACGTGGGTGTAGCTGTGGGCATTACATTGGGAAGTGAGGTCGTGGGAGTGGTCGTGGAGTTGGACGCCGGCGCCGCCTGATATTTTGCCCGGTAGCGGAAGGTTCCCAACTGTGAGAGAAGGACCTCATTCTCGGTGCCTGCGTACTCGGGGTGCAGCTCAAAGACCGCTCGCTCGAAGTATTGCACCCGGTAGGTCCGGCCGTTCAGGGCGCTCACCTCATCGAACTCCTCGGAGATAGCCTCGCCCTGCTGTGCCAGGCCGCCATGTTCCTGCCAGTAGTGCAAGAACTTACCACCGAGATGGTAATGCGTCTCAGGGAAGGTTTTCACGCCCGGATCGCTGCTGATGCTCTGCCCGGACGCGCCGTGCGGATATTTCTGCTCGTAGAGGAAAACGCCCAGCAGGCTCAGGAGCACCTCATTGGGAGTGTCTGCGTACTCAGGGTGCTGCTCGAAGATGGCACGCTCAAAGTACTGCACTTTGTATATCTTGCCGTCGGTGTCCGACTTCTCCTGCATCTCCTCGGAGATAGGGTAGCCCTGCTGGGCCAAACCGCCGTGCGAGAGCCAGTATGTGTAGAAGGTCGACTTGACACTCTTGCCCGTCTCCGGGAAGAAACGGCTGTCGCCGGCTGCATACGCCGGTCCTTGCACCACGAGGGGCGCAGCCAGGGCAAGCGCCCCCAACAAGAGGATGTGTCGTAATCCGGCGTTATGCCTGTTGCTGTTGTTCATCTTGTTCACCATCTTCTCCTTCATCACCATTTTTCATGCTCAGCGTTTCAGATAGTGGCCGGTGCGGAGAGCAGGATGCACCCTGCCGGACCCCTCTAGCGAAGAGGGATCTGGCAGTTGGGGAAGAAGGTGCCTGACACTATCTTCGCCGTTTGTGCACGTGTGATGTGGTTGCCGTACCTGAAGTATGGCCTGTTCGCAGGAGCGACACATGGCTCTGCCTGCCCGCTCTCAGGGTTCTGTCCTCCGCAGGCGTACCCTCCCATAACTACCCTGTTGGTCAGCCGCTGTATATAGGTGTAGAAGGGGTTGGTGGTGGGCACGTCCTCGAAGGTGGGCACTGCGCCCGGATCCTCCTGGTAGCCCGCCGCATTAGAGACTATCTTGGCTACCTGCCCTCGTGTGGCTGTGTTGCCTGGCCTGAAGTATGGCCTGTTGCCGGGAGCTACGCACGGCTCGTCTTGCGCAGTCTCAGGATTGGTGCCTCCGCATGCGTACCCTCCCATGACTGCACGGTGGGTGAGACGCTGTATGAAGGGGTAGAAGGCGCCGGTGGGGATCACGTCCTCGAATATCTGGGCACCTGGATCCTCCTGGAAGCCTGCCGCATTAGAGACTATCTTTGCAATCTGACCTCTTGTGACATTGACACCCGGCCTGAAGTAAGGATCGTTGTTGGGGTTGCAGGGCTCTCCTGCTCCTCCGCAGGCATAGCCGCCCAGAATGCCTTTGCATGCAAGGCACCTGACGAAGGGGTAGAAGGTGGTGCCGGGCAAGACGTCCTCGAACTGGATAGCGCAGGAGGTAGGGTTGGGGTTAGGTGTAGCAGTGGCTCCACCTGGTGTTTGTGTCGGCTGCGTAGTTGCGGTGGGCGGTACAGGCGTAGCGCTGAGCAGACGCGTGCTCGTGGGAGGCACGGGTGTATGTGTCGGCTGCGGGGTTTGAGTAGGCGGTAC
>JALYYZ010000347.1 GCA_030945985.1 Chloroflexota bacterium | reverse complement strand
ACACTAAGCTGCCTCGCACGAAGATTTACCACATAGACGCATTTAGGGAACATACTTACCCAGCTATTTTTCGCGGGAACGCCCGAGGCTGCTGCTTGTCTCCTATGCTCTTACACCTATAGAATTGAGGCATTTGAATTATGAACAGACGACCCTATTATCGCAGTGGCAGCGGGCGCGGCACTTCCGTAGACACGCCTGCCACATCCGCCGTTTACAATGACCGTGAGGCTGCTCGCAACCGCGTCTCTGGAAGTGGGCTCCAATGGAAGAAGATGGACCTCCACCTTCATACCCCTGCTTCCTCCGATTATCGAGATCCGGGCATCTCCTATCTCGACATACTCAAGAAGGCCGAAGAAAAGGGCCTGGACCTTATCGCCTTTGCCGACCATAACACCGTGTCAGGTTACGCGGCAATGCACGAGGAGGTAGAGACACTTACGCTCCTCGAAAGACTCAAGCGAGCCACTCCCGACGAGCTTGCCAAGCTGGCCGAATACCGCCGCCTGCTGGCGAAGATCGTGGTGCTTCCAGCCTTCGAGTTTACCGCCACCTTCGGCTTTCACATCCTGGGAGTTTTCCCGGAGAACACCTCTGTACGTAAGCTGGAGTACCTTCTGCTCAACCTTAACGTGCCGGAGGAGCGTATGCTCATCGGAGCGCCGGACGTTGGCTCCACGTCTGACGTGCTTAATGCTTATGCCTCCATCACCCAGGCTGGGGGTCTGGCTATAGCCGCTCATGCTAATTCATCGAATGGCGTAGCCATGCAGGGCTTCCCTTTTGGTGGACAGACCAAGATCGCTTACACGCAAGACTCCAACCTTGTTGCCCTCGAAGTCACCGACCTGGAGTCAACCAGCAGGCGCAGCACCGCCTTCTTCTATAACAGCTCCAAGCCTGAGTACCCCAGACGTATGCACTGCATACAGGGCTCCGACGCCCATTCACTCGACACCGAGCAGTCGGACAGCAATAATAAACGTCTTGGCGTTGGCGCGCGCGTGACAGAGATATTGGTGAAGGATGCATCCTTCGCCGCCCTCAAAGAAGTGCTCACCAGCACAGACTTTTCGCGCACCAGACCTTTTAGGTCTAATGTCGCCTGGGAAGCGGTCGAGAGCGCTCGTCTTATTGGAGCCACTTCTACGCAGACTTTTCATGAACGCGCTGTCACACCTACAAGCCGAACCCGTCCCGTTCTTCATGACGTCATTGCCTTTGCGAATGGTGAAGGCGGCACGCTCTATATAGGCATCAGCCCTGACAGCGGCGTGCCCATACAGGGGTTGTTCAACGCCCAGCAGGAGCTGCAGGTCCTAGCCGATGATATCGAGCGTATGATAGAGCCGGACATAGATGTTGACATACAACTGAAGCAAGATGGAGATCGCGGCATTATCGTGGTCAGGGTTCCCTCGGGCACCGAGCGTCCATACATCTTCAAGCCCGCCGGGCAGATTTATGTTCGCTCAGGTGTGCATAGCATGCTCGCCAGCCGTTCACAGATGATAGATCTGGTGATGCAAAATGTGGCGAGCGACCGCTCCGGCGCACGTAGCCAGGCTGCGCCACAGCAGCCACAGGTCGCTACTCCAACAACAGCGCAGTCTCCTCCTCCCATAGTTGCTCCTACTACTGGAGGGCAGACCCGTGAGGCGCGCGACCTCCCACGCGACAGACGTGCCGAGCAGAACGACCGCACACGCGGTACCCGCGAGGGCCGGTCTACTTCAGCATTCCCGGCGACCTCTTCCCAACCCACCCCTCAGCCGGCTCTGCCTGAGAGTGTCTCCATGCCTTCAGCAGCGCCCCAGCCCTCTCGTGTGCCGCCGCGCCTACCCGCGCTACAGAACCTGCCTCCCGAGAAGATAAAGGGCCAGGTACGTCCTATGTTCCAACCTGAGCCCGCAACCCAGTCTGCATCTCCACAAGCACAACCTGCCGTGGAGGAGCCTGTGGTTCCCACGTCCGAGATATCCGCAACTGCGGAGGCTTCGGTGGAGGCGCTTCCAGCCCCACAAACTGAAGAGCCTTCACAAAAGCCGCGTAGTCGCTCTCGACGCAAGCCTGCTCAGGCTTCACTCTCAGAGAACGCTCAGACCTTGCCACAACCTGTATCTCAGCCTACCATCGATACTCCGATGGAGGCTACCGTTTCTGCCGAGCACCTGACGCGTGAAGAGATAGTAGCAGCAGAAAAGCCTAAGCGCCGCCGTGGTCGCCGCACCCCTGCCGAAGAGGCGCGCCTTGAGGTGGAAGCGCCCGCTGCCGCTGCCGCAGCAACCGAAGCGGGCATGGAAGCCATTCTGGTCGACGCCGAGATGCAACCTACCCTGGAAGCCTCCGAGCCTCTCCCTGTTGAGCTACCTCAGCCGGAACGTAAGGGGAGGTCGCGTCGTCGCTCTTCTTCCGCGCAGGTGGAAGTTGCCCAGGATACTACACAAAGAGCCGAGATTCCTGCTCCTGCTGATATTCCCCCTACCGAGCCAGGCGTACCGGAAGCCCCATCTAAGGGTAGGCGGCGCAGCCGTAAGGCTGGTGCATCTGCTACTCCCGAGGCTTCCGTTCAACCAGGTTCCTTTGAACCGGTTGATCCCCCTGCAACGGGTGTAGAGATCACCGGCAGCGTTACCCGTGAGAACACAATCTTTCACACCATGCACAACCTTACCGACAACAGCACGGTTCATAACGTAACTCGACGCTCGACCCGCGGCCTCTGGCACTACGCCGTAATACAGCAGGAGCATGGACTGCCCGCAATGTCGGAGGTATTCTGGCACCCTCAACTGCCGGTAGGTCTCTGGCGTCAGGAGCACAGGGCAGGCGCAGTACGCTACGATCTCGTCGCCCGCCAGCCGGATGGTTCTCTGCGTATCTTCTATGGAGTTACAGCCGACGGCGTGACCGGAACATGGCAAGACCTTGTACGCCAGGCGGAGGAAGCCGGGTACGAGGGTCCACCTGCACCAAAAGAGTAATCTTCTGAAGGCTGACGATTTGTGAATCGTCAGCCTTTTTTATGCTGAGTTCTTTGGCTCGAAGACGAACTACCGTCCCATAGGGACTACGGGAGCTTTGAGACCGTCAGGACCGAACGGAGAGCTGGAACAAGACTTCAATAAGACCACAATCGATCTCTGATTGCCGGTGCTCCATTGCGTTATAATATCGTAACTTACAGGCACGAGGTCTCAATGAAAAAGCGTATCTTGACGGGCGACAGGCCCACAGGTCCACTCCATATAGGTCACTATGTCGGCTCTTTGGCCGACCGTGTCAAGTTGCAGCACGAATACGACAGCTACATTGAAATAGCTGATGTACAAGCGCTTACCGACAACTTCGATAATCCACAGCGGGTTCGCGATAATGTCGGGGAGGTTGTGCTTGATTACCTGGCAGTCGGGCTTGATCCTGATGTGGTCACGATATTTGTGCAGTCCCTCGTGCCCCAAATCGCTGAACTGACGGTTCTCTTCTCAAATTTGGTGACGGTTGCGCGCCTGGAGCGGAACCCGACGGTCAAAGATGAGCTTCGTGAAAGGGGGCTGGAGGAGAATGTAACCTTCGGTTTTCTTGGATACCCTGTTTCCCAGGCTGCTGATATTATGGTTGTCAATGCCAATCTCGTGCCGGTGGGTGAAGATCAAGCACCTATGGTCGAGCTTACCCGCGATATTGTCATTCGCTTCAACAATATTTACGGCCAAACCCTCAATGTCCCGGAGATAAAGATCGGGCAGGTAGCGCGTCTTCCCGGCACCGATGGCAAATCCAAGATGAGCAAGAGCATCGGCAACACTATACAGCTAAAGGACGACGCCAAGCAGGTCGAGCGTAAGGTTATGAGCATGTATACAGACCCCACTCGTTTACGCGCTACCGACCCGGGTCACGTTGAAGGGAACCCCGTCTTTCTGTACCACGACGTCTTCAATCCGAATAAAGATGAAGTTGAAGAGATGAAGCGACTGTACACTATAGGAGGTATTGGCGATGTAGCGGTGAAGCGCTCGTTGGCTACTGCTCTGAACAACTTTCTTGAGCCGATAAGGGACCGACGCGCTCAGTACGAAGCAAAGCCCGAAACAGTGCGCGAGATAATGATGGAAGGCACGCTCAGGGCACGCAAGATAGGCGACGAAACTATGCGTATGGTGCGCCATGCCATGAAGATCGATTATTTCCCAGGTACGGAGCTAGAGCCGTAGGTTCATATGGGTCAACCCCTCTCAATCCCGGTCAACGAGTTCCATGCCATACCCTTACCTGCCTTCTCTTGAACAGTTCCCACCTCTGCTGCCTCAGTTTCTCCGCAAACGCAGGGCAGGTCTGCCTGCTGCCAGCGAGCTAATTCCGCGTCTCCACCTCGACCGGCAGACGTTCTTTACGCTCGTTACACTGCACCAACTGCAAGGAAGCTACAGTGGCGAGCCTGTTACTCGGTCGCAGATCAACTTGTACAATCCTTACGCAACAAACGATATCTACTCTCAGCCCATCACTATCTTGTTGGATAAAGAGCTGTTATCACAGGACTCGGATGGTGGCTTGCTGCTCACGCCTTATGCTCACGATCAGATAGAGCGCCTTCATTCATCGGCAAGATCGTACCTTGCCGGCTTGAGCCCGCTTGCGTATGACGAAATGCAAGAGCTGGCTCATACTCTCTCTAGCATTGTGGATCTCATAGTAGACAACCCTGTGCTCTCTCCGTGCCGTGGCAGCCACCTGGCGAGCAGCCGCAGTCTGGACAGCTTCGGCGGAGATGCGCCGCCGCTCGTACGTATCGAGCAGGCTGTGCATGACCTGTGGATGGCCCGCGATGATGCCCATATGCACGCCTGGCGCAAGGCCGACATGCCTGGCCCGGCTATGCCGGTGCTCAACCTCCTCTACGCCGGCGGAGTGCCTACCGTTTCTGCTCTAGCTGATATGCTCACCTCAGACCAGCGCCCCGAAAGTATCAGGAGCAACATGGCCTTCCTCATAGATCAAAGCTACGTCGTACGTAACAGTGACGAGATAGCGCTGACGCCGGCAGGTAGACTGATCCGTGACAACATCGAGAGCGAAACAAATCGCATCTACTTCACACCGTGGCCGGAGACGTCCGAAGGCAACGTAGTGCAACTCTGTCGCGCCTTGAACACACTCACACGGAACTTACCCACACCTTTCGATAGAGCTTTGTCGGCCTCAAAACCAGATAGAACGGCATAGAGACATTATGGATGAGATAACTGTACAAAGCTGGCATGAGCTTCACGACATCCTTTTCGACTCCTCCTGGAACGGAGCCATTGGCCGGTTCAGGTCCAATTTTGCCTTCAGAGGGATGCAAGACTCCCGATTTGATCTCACCACCAGCCTTGTTCGCCTGGGGGGGCACTATGAACGGCACGAGGACGACCTGCTGCGTAACTTCCGTAAGTACGCGCACTTTCGCGCTGCTATGGGTGACTCGATTTGGAACTGGCTTGCGCTGGCCCAGCATCACGGC
>JALYYZ010000335.1 GCA_030945985.1 Chloroflexota bacterium | reverse complement strand
CGCCGCCAGCGGTCTACCACGAACTGCGCCAGCGGTTGGTTGTACGTGACGGCTTGCTCGGAATGCGGCAACAGGCGCGCAATCAACTTCATGCTCTGCAGCAATGGCCGGTGCAAGTTGCATCCGTTGTACTGGCTACTTACCTCATCCGGAGCTTTCGATAGACGTTTTCAAATATGCATCGATAAGGTAAGTAGCGGGAACATGTATATGTGATGGTATAATGGGATTCAAGGAGATCACTGTTACAAGGTGCTTTGGGCGCATGAATTTACAGTTTGTTTGGGACGAACAAAAGGCTGAAACGAACGCTCATAAGCATGGAGTCACGTTCGAAGAAGCAGCAACCGTCCTTATGGACTCACTCGCCGCCATCTTTGATGACGAAAGGCACTCGCAGCACGAGGCACGAGAGTTGATTATTGGGCGCTCGACACGAGGTCGCTTGATCATTGTATCATTTGTCGAACGGAGCGACGCAATCCGCATCATCAGCGCCCGACTTGCAACGCCGAAAGAGAGAAGAGATTATGAGAACAACAGATGAGCATGCGCCAGAGTACTCCAACGACGATCTCCTTCCCGAATATAGCTTTGACTACAGTAAGGCGAGGCCAAATCGCTTTGCCGAAGGACTTCAGTCAGGCGGCCGTATCGTAACACTGGACCCAGACGTGGCAGAAGTGTTTACGACACCCGAGGCCGTAAACAACGTTCTGAGAGCCTTAATTACTGCGATGCTCAGCCCCCGGAGGTAGTCCGTAGAGAGAGCTAATCGGGTAAGTGTTCGTATAATCAGAGTGGTTCCAGTAGTTGGACCAAAGGTTGGTCTCAACAGGGCGGACAGGTTCGGTAAGTGTTTGCGGCTCCGTGTCCCGGCTACTTGGCCAATTCAGGGCCAATTACGCGGCCCGCCGATAATCGTGGTGCAGGCCGCCCAGAACTGGGAAGATGGTGCGGGCAACCTCACTTCCTCCTACAACTACGATCCTTTTGGAGTATCGGAGTAGTGGAAGGCACATCCGCGCCACAGGACTACGGCTTTACTGGCGAGCCACAGAACTCAGCCACAGGGTTGGTGCAGCTACGTGCCAGGTGGTACAACACATTGTCAGGCAGGTTCCAGACGCATGACCCCTACTCAGGCGAGTTAGACCAGCCGATGAGCCTGAACAGATACCTCTACGTCTACGATGATCCAGGCAGTGGAGTAGTGTGGTGGCTCGTATATTATGAAGATACGTCAAAGGCGGTGGTGAGAGCGCTGTGGTGGCTGCGGCAGTGACCGCGACAAGTAGATAGCTCCCCACCACCTAATGGCGGGCAAAGTCTGGACCGTATCGAGTGGCTTAGACCACGCATCACGAGCGCAGACTAAGTACCCGCTCTGACGGCCAAGAATAGATCGAGCTAAGTCTTCGGAGGTTAATCAATGAGTTCAACACCCTCGCCCCCAGAGTATCGTTGCTTCGTCGGCATTGATATCGCCGCCGCCAGTTTCACCGCCATCTGGACCACTGATGGCACAATGCAGCCCAAAGCAGTCACCTTCTCTCAAAGCGCCAACGGCTTCTCCGCCCTGCAACAGCAACTCCAGGCGACCTGTGTTGCTGCTGCACAGACCCTAATCGTAATGGAAGCCACCGGATCCTACTGGATCGCCCTTGCTGTCACGCTGCACCAGGTCGGCTATGTCATCGCCGTGCTCAACCCTGCTCAGTTGCATAACTATGTTCAGTCATTGCCGCGTCGCAGCAAAACTGACGTCTTGGATGCCCAGGTCTTGGTGCGCTTTGCCGCCGAACGCAAGCCCGCGCCGTGGACACCTCCCCCAGCGGTCTATCACGAACTGCGTCAGCGCCTGGTTGCACGTGACGGCTTACTCTCGATGCGTCAACAGGCGCGTAATCAACGCCATGCTCTCAAACAATGGCCTGTAATGGTTGCCTCGGTGCTGGAGCAGCTCGATGGAGTGATTGCCGAGCTCGATCATCATCTTGGGAGCCTGGAGAAGGAGGTTGCCGAGGTTCTGGCGGATGGGACGTGGGCGTCTTCAGCGGCGTTGCTGATCACAATACCAGGGATTGGGTTGGTCACGACCGCCTGGGTGCTGGTGAGCACGCTGAACTTTAGCCTGTGTACGAACGCGGAGCAAGCAGTCGCGTATGCTGGTTTGGCGCCACTGCAAAGAGAGTCAGGCACGAGTGTGCGGGGGCGAGCACAGTTGGGGCATGGTGGAAACGGGCGCTTACGAACAGCGTTGTACCTGGCGAGTTTGTCGGCGACGCGGTACAACCCGGCGATCAAGATATTCTACGAACGCTTACGGGCGAGGGGCAAACCGATGAAAGTGGCGCGGTGTGCGGCAGCACGGAAGTTGCTGCATATGGCGTGGGCGGTGGTCACAAAAGGGCAAGCGTATGATGCCAAACGTGGGCAGCCAGATTCTGCGGTGGTAGCAACAGGGGCGGTAGCAACAGGGGCGGTAGCTGCATAAGCCACATTCGTTTGTTCTAGGTGTGTAGATGCCTCGTGTCGAGCGTCCTGCTAAGCACATCGTCCCTATATCGATAAGGCGGTGGAATTGGGGCTTGACAGAATACCGTATCTACTTGCGTCATCCGGCGGTATACAGGCACGTTGGCAAGGTTTTATTGATAATGTCAGCCTCATGCGGCCCCTCTGTAATCGTGATGTAAGCCGCCGAGCACGGGAAACTGAACACTTTTCCATCAGATACATCAACTCCGCAGGGACCAGGTCGCGCTTTCTGCACGTACAGCTCGTCCAGTTCCGGGATCGCTTGACCGATACCTTGATACGGTCGCAAGGTATAGTAGCTGCCGACGGGCACTGCCTACGCATTTGTTCAGGGCGCTGTTACCGCCAGCCCATCGTATGATTGCTGAGCCCAGGCAGTGAGGAACTTCGGCCACGGCACGAGGTATTCGTACTGCCGCTGCCAGTTTGTGCTGGTCGGCCCGAGTACATCGCGGATCAGGGCCCCATCGCTGTTGTAACCCATCACCACAGCTGCATGATCGTTGCCCAACACGGTCTGATAAGTTGCGCCACCGGGCATAACCCAGGTTGAGGGCTTACCCGGTTTGAAGTCAGCGGTCGTCTTGATCCAGACGAGCTCCCCGCGCCTTAGCGCTGCCTCCAGGGCGACCTGGTCGTGTACAGGGGTGACTCGGAGGCCATAATGCTCAAAGACGCGCCGCATCGCACTCCCCGTAGTGCGCGCCAGGAAGTTAGTTGCATAGCTGCCTGAATAGCTGTTCAGTATGTCGCCGCCATAGATGAAAATGCCGCCGGAGGTCTCCTTATAATATGGTTCGACGCTCTTATCTACACCAACAATTGCCAACTGCTCGTCCATGCTCACGTCAAAACCATAGGTCTTGAGCACTACCCATGCAGCATCGAACTCGCAGGAGTAATGGTACCATTGGTGCTGCTTGGTCGCCGCCTGGTTGTAGGCGTCATAGAGGATCCCATTTACTACGACAGTTGTAGAGTGCGCATCAGCAGCCGCATGGACGGTGGGCACCGACACTGTAGGGGCAGTTAAAGTGACGAAGGGCTTGCCGTTTTGAGGGATCTTAGGCAGAGCGGTAGACGCCAGGGCTACAGAGGAAGGTTTCTGCTGGGGCGCTAGAGTGCGAGTAGGCACATCTTTCGCAAGTTCCGCCGGTGTGACCTTGAGAGCTTGCCCATTGTAGATCAGGTCGGCTGAAGCCAGACCATTAGCTTGCATCAAAGCGCCCACGGTAGTGCCGAATTGAAGAGCTAACCCGCTTAGCGTGTCACCCTGCTGCACTATATAAGTGGACTCGAGAGCCGGTCTACGGGCGGATGGGAGTGGAAGAGGCGTCCCTGAAGCCTCTGCGGTCAGAGCGCTAGAAGCGGCCACAACCGTAGATGTACGAGCAGCCTCCACGACGGTCGGTGAAGCGGTAGCATCGCGAACGTTACCTGGGACAGTAGCAATAACCATAACAGTAGGTTGCGCTTGCGTCAACAGGTTGTCTGCTCCGGGCGAGTCACAGCCGGCCACTGCCAGCGCCAGAGCGATTGCCACCGGCACTAGTAATGCCCGCAGGGCGTGTGAACCGACACGGGCCGGTATGCTCTGTCGCAGGCGGCTAACTGCAAGGCTCCAACAAGAGCGCACAGGTCCTGGTTGCGTGCCAGGGTCTTGGCTAAACTTCAGCTCTATCACTGGTCAAGCGTCCTCTCTCAGGTTAGGTGCAGCAACTGACCGGGAGGGCTGCCTCGTCACCGCTACTAGATAATGCGCAACTTTGCTCGTGCAGAGGGGACCACGCCGTCTGCGTCTTACCAGTATACCAAGCAAATATTAGAGTGGACTGAAGAAGGGATTAACTTTTCGGTATACGTTGCGCTATTCTGATGCCGGTAGCTTCAGGTTGAGTGGCGCTATGGCCTCAACCCGGTAAGACCATGTAGCTCGCCGGCTAATATAGGTCAGCATCTCTGTAATCTCACTTCCTCGGGCAGGGCTTCGTATCTTGCGCCTGGCACCCGTTCTGTGCATCCCCATCGTAGCCTCATACAGGTAGGAGA
>JALYYZ010000328.1 GCA_030945985.1 Chloroflexota bacterium | reverse complement strand
GAGCCCGATTGCTCAACCTCGAATCCCGCGTCCTCCCCGGGAACGCTCACTTCTACCTCCGATCTGTCCCACGCTTCAACGTGTACAGAGCCGGTAGGCTGCTCCACTATCACTCGAGGAGTGGTTGTGAATTCTGCCGTTGAAATAGTTTCGGTGTATCCTTTACGTGCTGTAGACATTGTACTTCTCCTTTTCTGCTATCCTATAACTCTAATTCAGTTCTCGCCTCTATAGCCTCGGTCTTTGACTACTAAAGTGACTTCGGCTCCTTGATGCTCGACCGCTCGGTCTCAGCCTTAGAAGTCTTTACCCCGTGCTCAAGGTCTAGAATCCCCGTCTCATCGCCTGCGTCAGCATGTAGCTGTCAAGCGTGCTGCCGAGTGCCTCGTGCGCCACCAACTGTGCAGGTAGATACGCCTCAATTCCTGCCCGCTTGGCAGGGACCTGCTCTCTTGCGGGCACGCTCACCAGTTGCACCAGCAGCCAGCGGCGCACCCTGGGTGTGCTGAAATGAAATGATAGTCGCGAGCGCCTGACGCCCTTTAAAGTTGCCTCTTCTGCTGATGCTAATGATCCTGCCATAGTCATGCTGGATGCCATTTCTTATTGCCTCCTCTATAGTCTCGCAGAGCCTTAGCCCTGGAGCTTCGCCATCGCTTCGGCGGCGGTCAACTTACCGCTCGCCAGATCGTCCAATATTTGCTGCCGACGGTCGGGGCTCAGCCTGGGACCGGGCTGTGGCGACGGCACGGGCGGCAGCGCCGGAGGGGCCATAGGGGTTCGCGGGATTCCTACCTGCGGGTGCAGCGCTTGCGCCTGGTAGAACTCGAACTGGTCCACCTCGCTCAAGTCACCCTCGCCTACCTCAAAGCCCATTGCCCTGACGACTTCGTTGAGCCTACCTACAACAGTAGGGTACGAAATGCCGAGCTCCCCTTCCACGTCCTTGATCTTGCCCCGGCACTTGATAAAGGTCTCTACGAACTGCAACTGATCGGCAGAGAGAGACTGTAGCCGTCCTGCACCGAAGGCCCCGCTGATCCCGGTGCCGCACTGTCCACACTGCAAGTGCGTTACTGTCAGGATTGCCGAACAGACTGGGCACTTGCCTGGCATTGTATTCATCTTCCAGACCTCCTGCTAAATTTCTTTGATTTAGACATTGATTTTTTTGAACTTGATATAAATATATCACAAGTTTGGCGACTTGTCAATGGTTTAGGCAATGAATATTGATAGGAATATTGATAATATCAATATATACATTGAAAAGATCACAAACTGGTCCCTTCTCGGTCGCGCAGCTAAAGGCCTTGCCGGGAACTAGCAGCATTTCTCAAACGAGATGCGTGGTGTGTTGAACAAACAGTGTAGATCCCGCCCGTGTGGGTTGTTTGTGATCGAGACCTGCTCCTGCTGCTTAGACCTGCGATATATACCGCCTGTGCGGGTTGTTTGTTCTTCTCTCCTTCGGCTCTGATTCCAATCATTACAACACCGGTTCGTACACGGAACCAGGCATCGCCACCTGAGGTGCAACACCAGGATAGCTATTTCGTGCCTGGTCATGAGCCGCTCGCCATCTTGCTCAAGGATCGGTCGCTGTGATACTATTGCATCTTCATGGACCTCCTGGGAAAAAGGGTTCCCTGCCAAAACAAAGAAATCAAAACCCGCAGGATTTTGATTTCTTTGTTCTTCTCTCAAAAGCTAACTGGTCCATGAAGGCGCACTATAAGGTGCTACGAACAAGCACGGTCAATAATCAAGAAGAAAATGCTAGCGGGAGGATGGCACGCGCCTTGCCCTGTCTGCGTATATACTAATGTGCTATTACAAATAAACCCTTTAGTCACAGACAAAGTTAGACACATTCTGCTATACTGTGAAGACTAGACGGGCGGGGATATGCCCTGAGCACACCGTAGCCGCAAGGCATAACGAGAGGAACCATATGTCTTTTTCATCAAACAGGCTGCCAATCATCGGTGTTTCCACAATGGACGATCGCGACGCGGCGGGCCAACATGCCCCGCGCTTCGGTATCAACCAGAGCTACTGCAAGGCCGTAGAGGCTGCGGGCGGGGTACCTATACTGATACCGCATTTCGACGAGCCGGAGGGCCTACGTCGTATCTACTCCATGCTCGACGGTATCCTCTTGCCAGGTGGTCTCGATATCCACCCCAAGTACTATGGTCAGGACCCTCACCCTGCGCTCGACCCCACAGACGATGGGCTGGACTACAACGAAATAACTATGCTCCCCTGGGCTATCGCCGACGACCTCCCGATCATGGGTATTTGTCGCGGCGAGCAGGTGCTGAACGTGGTCATGGGGGGAACACTCATCCAGGATATTTACTCGCAGTGTACGACCACTATCGACCACCGAGAATCGTATAAACGCAAGATCCGGGACTACCTGGCTCACGACATCGAGATAAAGTCGGGCACCATGCTGCGAGAGCTGGTAGGCCAGGACCGTGTGTGGGTCAATACCTCTCACCACCAGTCGATAGGCGAAGTGGCTCCAGGTCTGATTGCGACCGCATGGTCACCCGATGGCATAGTTGAAGCTATCGAAGCTCCTGAGCATCGCTTCCTTCTCGCCGTACAATGTCACCCGGAGGAGATGTGGCGCAAGCACGCCTGGGCAAGCCGCTTATTCAGCACTTTCGTAGAAGCTGCCGGTGAGACCCGCATGCCTGCTCAGCGGCCCGGTAAGGTCGCCCGCTTGAGCCAAGTCACAGCCTCCGCGTAAATCTCCACTCCGTATGAGCCGCCGCACATGCGGCGGCTTCTCTATTTGCCATGACTGATACGGGCGCAAATTTCATCATACATTCGGCAGCCGAGCTGGTTACTTGTGCCTCGGGCACGCCTGGGCCCCGCTCGGGTGCCGCACAGGGTGAGGCAGCGATTATCGAGGGCGGCGCGGTGGCGATCACCGGGGGCAAGATCGTCGCTACCGGCCACAGCAGCCTCATCATAGAGGCACACCGGGGTGAGGGGACAACACTGCTCGACGCCTCGGGCAAGACCGTGACGCCTGGCTTGGTCGACGCCCACACGCACCTGGCCTGGGCGGGCTGGCGCGATGAAGAGTATGAGATGAGGCTGCGCGGCGCCACCTACCTGGAGATCATGGAAGCAGGCGGTGGTATCATGTCTACGGTGCGAGCCACCCGCTTAGCGGGCCGTGAGGAGCTTAAGTCACTCATGCGCACGCGCCTGGAGCGTATGCTTGCGCACGGCACCACCACTGTAGAGGTGAAGAGCGGCTACGGCCTCACGCTGGAAGATGAGCTGAAAAGCCTGCGAGCGATCCGCGACATGGCGTCCGAGTTGGAGGTGGAAGGCCTGGGACCGCGCATCGCAGCTACTTTCCTGGGCGCCCACGCCGTGCCGGAGGAGTACGCAGATAATCGCGACGGCTACGTCGACCTTGTGGTAAACAGTATGCTCCCCGCCGTGGCCGCAGAGGGCCTGGCCGAATGGTGCGACGCCTTTTGCGACGTTGGCGCCTTCACAGCCGAGCAGACCAGACGTGTCCTGCTGAGGGCCAAAGAGCTTGGCCTGTCTACCCGCCTGCATGCTAACGAGTTTGCCCGCATAGGAGCCGTTGAACTGGCTGGTGAGCTAGGCTGCGCGTCAGCAGACCACCTGCTGCTAATGGAGCCTGCCGATATAGACATACTCAAGCGCGCTGACACAATCGCCGTACTCCTCCCCGGCACCCCCTTCGGCCTCGGTCTCGACCACTACGCCCCCGCGCGCCAACTGATCAGCGCAGGCGTGCCGGTAGCCCTCGCTACAGACTGCAATCCAGGCACATGCCCCTCCGAAAACCTGGGGCTGATACTCGCCCTAGCCTGCACGCAAATGAAAATGTCGCCCGCCGAGGCAATAGTTGCGGCCACCATCAACAGTGCCTGCGCGCTCAACAGGGGGCATACGCAGGGAAGCCTGGAACCAGGTAAATTGGGTGACATCGTGGTATGGGACGCGCCTAACCACCGCCACCTCGCCTACCACTTCGGGGTAAACCTTGCGGAACATGTCTTTCTGGGCGGCAGGCACGTAGTGGGCGTACCTGCTCAGATGAGCTACTGAACAGGTACGCTCAGCATGTGCTGGGGCCTCTTTAGGTCCATCATAAAACAAGAAGAAACAATCTCGATCCGCAGGATCGAGATTGTTTCTTCTTGTTTTATTTAGCTATTGCAGCTGCGAGCCACCTTTTAACTCCTGAAAATAAAGCAAACAAATCAAAACCCGCGGGTTTTGATTTGTTTGCTTTTGAATAGAAGCGCTCTTTCTCCAAGAGGTCGCCTGAAGAGACACTAGGTAGCTAGCTACTCAAACGGCGGAACGACGAGTGTGAAGGCAGGTCTTATCATTCCCACAATGTCACCCGGGCGATTCCTGATTTCTTCGAGCCAGTATGACTCCAGCGCGTTGAGCGTATGCTCATCCAACAGACCCGCCTGACGAAGCGCCTCGACAACGGCTGGATCGCGCGCCCGTAGTAAGGGATCGCCGTCGAGCAGCTTGAGGGCAAAGCCGACGGCCGGCTGCCCTTCTTTGCCCCGGCACGCTGCACAGTGGACGCCTTCGGCTCCAACTTTACTGATCATATCCCCGTTTGACGCACGCATAAGGTCAGTGTCAAGCCTCCCCTGACGTGCAGCAACCATCTCGGGGTGCGCGACCATCGCCGCAGCGATACGCCTCACGACGCTCCTGCGCGGCTCAGGCCAGAAGTCGGGCTCGGCGAGGCGCGCGAACGACACTGCCATCTGGTGGATAGTAATACCAAAGGTGCTTACACCGCAGCCATCAACGCCCACCTTCACATTGTCGGGTGATATGCCCGCGAACTGTGCTGCCGTCTCCAGCATTTTGATCTGGACGGGGTGGCTCGGCTTTTCGTACCCCTCCACCGGCCAACCGTGAAAGCGAGCCAGTGCAAGCATGCCTACATGCTTACCCGAGCAATTGTTGTTCAGGGCAGTGGGGATCTCTCCCTTCTCCTGCATTGCGCGCGCCGCAGCTTTGTCCAAGGGCATATGTGCGCCACACGCCAGTGCCTCCACGCCGAGCCCGATCTTCTCCAGCATACTGCGGGCAGTCTCGACATGTATATCTTCGCCACCATGCGAGCCACAAGCAAGCGCGATCTCAGCTTCGGTAAAGCCGAAGTGATCTGCTGCTCCGCTCTCCACCAACGGTACCGCCTGTATAGGCTTCGAGGAAGAACGGTAGTAGGCTACGGTGCTAGGGTTGCCCACCCGGGCCAGCGACTTTCCATACGCATCAGCCACCGCCACCACGCCGTAGTGGACCGACTCCACTATGGGTCCGCGCGTTACTTCCACGAGCACAGCCGGGCTGCGCTCAGGGTTATGTTTAGGATCACTACTCATGTCCACCCCTCTTCTTGTACCCAGGCTGATACTTTGCCGCTTGTCCAGCAGGCAACGCAGGCCAGCACAAACGCGACGATAGCCACAGTGTAAAGCGAGACAATGGCCGTCGTCCAGTCCCCATTGTTGCTACCGAGCACGGCCCAAAAGAGCGAGACGGCCAGAAACAAAGCAAATATAGAGCCGAAGCCGAGCCGCCGGGCGAGCCCAAGGTACGCGTATGCGCTGGGACAAGACTGCGGCAGGCGGCAGCCGCGAGCACAGGTCCCACGTAGATACCGAGCGCGCTACCCACCACAGCGCCCGCCAGAGATGCAATAAGGATGATCTCGGCGTCCACCACTAACGAGCTGGCAAAAAGGCTCAAGAAGAAGGCCGGCAACGCAGCTACCGCCGTGCCCGTCAAGGAGCGCCACGCCGTCGTGCGCCATATCATGCCCCACAGCAGGCTTACAGGTGGCCTCGCGGAGCTTACGTTAGCCAATTTTCACGCTCATGCTGATGCCGTCCCTCATGGGGATTATAGAACTCACCAAGCGTGGGTGCGTAGAGATTGCCTTGTTGAAAGCGGCTATACCCTGCGTGGACGCGGAGTAACGCTCAGGCTCCAATACCTGGGCGGACCGCAGCGCGTTGTCACTGAGAAGCACCCCACCAGGCTTGAGTCGCTTGACGCACAGATCTAGCATAGCCAGCGCGGTTTCCGGCTTGTCAAATTGGGTAAGCACATCAAGAAAGATGAAATCGAAATTCTCCTCCATCCCCTTCATCAGCACCAGAGCATCTCCCCGGCGGACCGCGCATACGCCCGACAGACCTGCCTGGCGCATGTACGCCTCCGCCCAGTTGGCGCGAGCGGCGTCTTTCTCTATCGTTACGACGCGTCCTTCCGACTGCTGGGCGGCGCGCGCCAGCCACAAGGCTGAATAGCCGATTGCCGTCCCCACGTCCAGCATCGCCTTCGCTTTTGTCGCGAGTGCCAGTGTATAAAGAAAGTGACCCTGGGACCTGCTTATGACCGGCACTCCCTCTCGCTCGGCGTGTGCCTCCATATCGGCCTGAACACCTTCAGCCCTGGGTACCAGGCCTTCGATATATTCCTCCATCCTGCGGTCGACAATCCCGAAATATTTCATCCAACCTCCACCCTCACGTGACACGTCTCTTATACCTGATGTCCAGAGGTCCACCCAGGAAGCACCTCAACTTCTTCGCCCACGAGTCGCCAGACGAGGCTGCGCATTTTGTCGGGATCTGCGCTGGTGTAAACGGTCAACTCACCGCGCTTTGCACCCTTCTGCGGTCGCAAAATGCCGCGAGCCTCCAAAACGTGCCGCGTCTGACGGGCCACGCCCTGGCTGGAGTCGATTATCTGCACGCCCTCTCCTGCTACGCTCGTGATAAGATCCGCCAGGAAGGGGTAATGGGTACAGCCAAGCACAATGGTATCGACCCCGCGCTGCTTCATCGGCCCAAGCGCTCTTGCGACGCTCTGCCGGGCATCAGCCGAGCCAAGATCACCGCGCTCCACGGCCTCTACGAGCCCAGGTTCGGCCATTGTGACCACGGTCACACCCTGGGGCGTCGCGAAGCGCTCGATGACATCTGTCAATAGCCTGCCACGCAACGCGCCCTGGGTTGCCAGCACCCCTATGCTCTTGCTCTTTGTCGCTGCAACTGCGGGCTTTACAGCAGGGACCAGCCCAACGATAGGCACGTTGTGCCTGGCTCTGAGGTGCTCCAGCCCCGCAGCCGAAGCGGTATTGCACGCTACAACAATCGCCTTGGCCCCGTTAGCCAGCAGGAAGTCGGCAATCTCAAGCGATCTAGCCCGCAACCACTCGTCTGAGCGCGCGCCATATGGGATGTTAGCGTTATCGCCATAAAAGAGCAGGTCTTCGGAGGGTAACTGCCGTCTTATCTCGCAAACGATCGACAGTCCACCTATGCCCGAGTCGAACACCCCTATCGGGCACAAGGCAACAGCCTCAGCGAAGGGCGCGACCCCACCGGTCCATGCCTCTGGACCTATTGCGTGCTCGATCGCGGCAGAATAAGCCCCCAGGGGTAGGGTTTTATCCTCCACAGGTGTCTCCATCGACAGTTGCCTCCCGCTCACCAGTATCTAATGTGACTTGCGCCTTGTCAAGCGCACGCCTGCGCGCCAGGCCACTCTGTTGAGAATGAGAGAATAAACAACTCACAAACCGGAGGTTTGTGAGTTGTTTATTCTCCTGGCCTTGAAGGACAAAGAACTCCAAACCCTGCCGGTTTGGAGTTCTTTGTCCTTCTCTCCTGAGTTTGGCGCAACGGACCCTGGGATCAAGGGCCAAGTATATTTCGTCCTTCGAATATGCGGTTGATGTCAAAGAAGGTAATCAAGGCCATGAGCCCCAACAGCACGACCATGCCTGCAAAGTGTACCATCCCCTCTTTCTCGGGGGCAATGCGTCGTCCACCGCGTACCAACTCGATCAGGATGAAAAGCAGACGCCCGCCGTCGAGGGCCGGGAGAGGAAGCAAGTTTATCATAAAGAGCGAAATGCCGAGCAGAGCAGTAAGCCGCAGCAGCCCGGTAAAGCCGGCCTCCTGGGCCACTTCGCCTGTTATCTGACTGATACCCACGATGCCCGTAACTCCGGCCCCTTGCGCCTTGCCCGCAACCGCATCGGCCATGCCGCGAGGTATGCTGCCGATCACATCCCAAGTATCGTGGAGCGACTTACCAAGCGCCTGACTTGGGCTATAGTAGACCATGTGATGGGGCAGCTCAAAAGCGAGATCGTACTGCTTGCCTACGGAAGTGCTCTTTGAGGAGCTAATTGCGAAAGGGCCAACGCGCTGGCCGTTCCGCATAACTACCACTTTCGCCGGGTCCACCGTGCTATGCGTCAGCAGGTCGGTGACTTTCAGGAAGTTTGCGACAGCCGTGCCGTTCACCTCAACGATCACATCGCCGTTCTTCAGGCCGGCCTTAGCGGCTGAGCTGCCGGCAGCTATTTGCGCTACCTTGGCCTGGTCGACCCAGTTGCTCAGTTGCACACCCAGGGGAGCATCAGAGTTGCCGGGCGTCACGGTTAGCGGCATCTGGTGGCCGTCTCGCTCCACTACGAAGCTAGTGGGTTTGCCTATGTTCTGCTTGCTGAACGTGCGAATGTCATCGCTGCTATTGACAGGATGGCCTGCTATACTTACGATCCTGTCACCTGTCTGCATACCTGCTACATAGGCAGCCTGGTTGGGCAGCACGGCTCCCACGCCGGTTGTGGGGGCATCCACCTCCTGGGTACCGGAGACGGATGTCACCGCAAATATGATAATGGCCAGCAGCAGGTTCATAAACGAGCCCGCTGCCAGCACAATGATCCTCTTCCAGGCAGGGGCACGCCCAAAGGAATGGGGATCGTCGGAGTCGCCGTTCTCGCCCGTAATCTTCACGAAGCCGCCGATAGGGAGGGCGTTCAGCGAATAGTCGATACCGCGACGTCTGATAGCGAAGATGCGAGGAGGGAAGCCGATACCGAACTCCTCAACCTTGATCCCAAGCCATATAGCCGTAAAAAAGTGGCCCATCTCATGCACGATGATCAGCACACCGAGCACGGGTACGACCCACAGCCAACTTAAGTTCATAACTTTCTCCAGCGCGGGCACGCCGTTTTAGCGGACGGCTGCCCTATTTATATACTCTGCCGCAGCACGTCGCGCCCACTCGTCGGCCCATTTGATGGCCTCAATAGAAGGCCTCGCGACCACCATCTCCGCGTGTTTGCTAAGTACCTCTTCTATTATACCAGGAATAGCCCCAAATCGGATTTGCCCCTTGAGGAATGATGCGACAGCTATCTCATCAGCAGCCGCCATGACCGTGGGATAGGTGCCCCCGAGCTTCCCGGCGCTGAATGCCAGGCTCAGACAGCGAAAGCGCCCCATATCTACGGGCTCGAAATGAAGAGCGCCCAGCTCCGCCCAATCGGCGCGCGGGTGAGCGCTGTTCAAGTAGCGCTGTGGGTAGGTGAGAGCGTACTGGATAGGCACTCGCATGTCGGGCAGGCCCAGTTGCGCCTTAGCCGAGCCGTCTACAAAACGCACCATCGAGTGGATAATGCTCTCGGGGTGGACTACCACCTCTATGCTATCGAAATCAACACCGAAGAGCCAGTGCGCCTCGATCACCTCAAGGCCCTTGTTCATCAGGCTTGCGGAGTCGACCGTCACTTTTGCTCCCATGTTCCACGTAGGGTGCTTGAGAGCCTGCGCGGCGGTAGCGTTTGCCGTGCGCTCGGCGTCCCATACCCTAAAGGGGCCACCCGAGGCCGTAAGCACCAGACTCTCGATGACGTCCCACGCCCCACTGGCCCCACGCGTGGCTGCACGAACCACGCTCTCCGGCTCGCCTACCAGGCACTGCCAGATGGCGCTGTGTTCGCTGTCTATCGGCCTGATACGAATTCCTTTGCGCCGGGCAAGATCGGTCACAGCGTCTCCGGCCATTACGAGCGCCTCTTTGTTTGCGAGGGCCACCTCTTTGCCCGCTTCAAGCGCCGCGAGGGTAGGGGCAAAGCCTGCGTGCCCTGTAGTGGCCACCACTACTATATCGACCTCCGGGTGCGTGGCTAGCTCAACCATCCCCTCTTCGCCTGAGAGGACCTTGTGCTCATGACCCGCGTCGCGGAGGGCCGCTTCGTCGCCCAGGGCAAGCAGCAAAGGAGGCTCAGGCAAGGAGGCAGCCTGCGCGAGCAGCCCCTGTAGGTCGGCGCCCGCGCCCAGGCAAACTACCTTGAACCGTCCCGCCATGTTACGCACTACATCGAGGGTCTGCGTGCCGATGGAGCCCGTTGAGCCAAGTAAGGCTATCTTTACCGGCGGTGCGTCGGCGCCGTCACGATCTGCATGTGATATGGCCGTCTGCATTACCTGAGCAACCGCAACGGCACATAGACAACAAGCGCAATGAGCAGTGGTCCATGACTCAACTCTACCAGGGCCGTGCCGAGATTCGGTCCGTTCCTTATGCCCTTGTGAGCACCTGAAGCTACCTCGACCAGAGGCTTTGTGAGAACGCTCAGCAGGAGCCCTAACCAGATAGGTACTGCTCCGAGCAGTCCAAAGAAGCCCGACCAGAACAGACTGGTTGTGGGGTGGAACCCTGTGTATGACAGCACAGTCACTGCAAGAGCGCCGGAAATAACGAGACCTGCTGCGGTGGTCACTCTGCCGGTGGCCGGCCAGACGCGCCGCAGCAGCAACATCACGCCCTCGAAGAGGAGGGGCGGCAGGAGCGCGATTGCAATGAAAGTTGCGGCTCCAAGCGCTGTTGCGAGTAGCCAGAGCGCGCTCACTCCGAGCGACACATAAAGAGCGATGGACATAACCAGCGCCCAATCGCGTAACGCCTCTTTGAGATCGCGCCTGCCCAGGTGAGCAATAAGTGTGAGCGCCGCCACGGGGCCGAGCGTCTCGGGCAATTGAATCCCCGAGGATTGAACCAGCCCCGGAACGGTGAGGGCGACGTAAGCCCCAACAGAGAGCGCGCACCAGGCACGCCTGATAGCGACCTCGCCGCTAAATAGCCTGTTCCCCGCGAGCAAAACAACCAGACCGCCCCATAGCAGCAGCGTTGTACCGACCGGGTTGAAGAGGGTCCACTGCAGAGCCCAGGTGATAGGACTGCCGATAAACATCAGAACGAGTATCGTCAGGGCAAGCAGCACCTTCCAGCCAAACTGGAGCCAGCCCGCCCGCTGCCTGGGAGGCTGTGCCATCTGGGCCTGCGGTGTGGCCGCGTTACGCATCGCGCCTACGGGGCCGCCGCAGGCCCGGAACCGACGGGTGTAGTGCTGACAGGTGTAGTGCTTACGGGTGCAACGCTAGCGGCTTCACCCCCGCCCACGCTCTCGACGTACTCGCCATGTTCTTCCGGCAAAATGCCACCGAACTTACGCCGGCGCCTGCCATACTCCTCGATGGCCTCGTACAGAGATGTCTTGTCGAAGTCAGGCCAGAGGGTAGGAGTAAAGTAATATTCGGAGTAGGCGGCCTGCCACACGAGGAAATTGCTCAGGCGCATCTCGCCTGCCGTGCGGATAATCAAGTCGGGGTCCGGCAGGCCGCATGTATAGAGGTGGTTAGACACCGTCTCTTCGGTTATCTCCTCCGGCTTTATTCCGCTTGCCACGATGTCGCGGACGGCGCGCACTACTTCGTCGCGCCCACCATAGTTGAAGCAGACGCTCAGTATAAGTCTGGTGTTGTTCCTGGTCAACTCGAGCGCGTACTTGATCACCGATTGCAAAGCGGGAGGCACATTCTCCATATGCCCTAAATGCCGTATCTGCACGCCTTCACGGTGCAGCTCCGGTGTCTCCTTCTGTATAACCTGGGCGAGGATCTGCATCAGGCCATGCACTTCCGCGCTCGGCCTGCTCCAGTTCTCGGTGGAGAAGGCATATACGGTCAGATACTTGACATTGTTCTCAACGCAGCCATGCACGATACGCCTGATGTTCTCGGTTCCAGCACGATGGCCCGCCAACCTTGCCCATCCGCGCCGACGCGCCCAACGTCCGTTACCATCCATGATGATGGCAACGTGTTGGGGTCCATTCTCCGTGCTCGGCGTAGCGTCTGTCATAGCATTCTAAAGCAGTGTGTGCCTACGGGCATGCACACTCGAGCCTAAACTAGACCTCCATTACCTCGATTTCCTTGGCGTCGCCGATCTGCTCGGCCTCGCGCACATACTTGTGCATCAAGTCCTCGATCTTCTCGGATGCTCGCTTGAGATCGTCCTCGGAGATCATCTTCTCGCTCTCCATCTCTTTGAGGTCGTGCAAGGCGTCGCGGCGCACGTTCCTGATCGAGATACGGCCCTCCTCGACCTTACTCTTTGCGATCTTCACCATATCGCGTCTGCGATCCTCGGTGAGCGCAGGGATCGGTATGCGAATTACCTGGCCGTCACTAGACGGGTTGAAGCCCATATCCGACTTCTGTAGCGCCTTCTCGATCAGGCCGATAGAGCTTTTGTCGTACGGCTTGATAAGAAGCAGCCTGGGTTCGGGGGCGTTCACGGTTGCAAGCTGATTGAGCGGAGTTGGAGCGCCATAGTATTCGACGAACACCCTGTCGACAAGGGCGGGGGTAGCCCTCCCTGTGCGTATCGTCTGGAGATCGCGCCTCAACGCCTCGATCGCCTTTTTGAGCCGGTCTTCAGCATCTTTTATAACATCTTCAGTCATAATCGTTTCCTCTCAACTAACCTCGCGGCTGCGCCGGTGCAGCGCAATCTATCCACCATTGCCGCCGGTGTTACCTGCAAAGACGCGTGTGCCTACTTTCTCGCCCATCACCACGCGCAATATGTTACCCGGTTCCTGGAAATTGAACACCACGATAGGCAGGAAGTTCTCCATGCAGAGCGCCATCGCGGTCGTGTCCATCACCTTCAAGTCCAGCTCGATGGCTTGTCGGTAGCTCAAAGAATCGAACTTCGTCGCCTTTGGGTTGGTGAACGGATCATCACTGTAGACCCCGTCCACCCTGTTCTTAGCCATCATTAGCACATCGGCCCCGAGCTCGAGTGCCCGCAACGCCGCAGCAGAGTCGGTGCTGAAGTATGGATTGCCTGTGCCTGCTGCAAGGATCACTACGCGCCCCTTCTCCATGTGGCGCATGGCACGACGGCGGATGTAGGGCTCGGCCACTTCGTGCATGGCGATGGCAGACTGGACGCGAGTAAATACGTCCCTCTTCTCCAGGGCGTCCTGCAATGCAAGCGCGTTGAGCACGGTAGCGAGCATACCCATGTAATCGGCAGTAGCACGGTCCATCCCCGTCGCCGAGGCGGCAAGGCCCCGCCAGATATTTCCGCCACCTACCACGATGGCCACTTGCACCCCTCGGGCCACTACGTCTTTCACCTGGCCGGCAATTGAATTTACGATTGCGGGGTCGATGCTCGACTTTGACTCGCCGGCGAGGGCCTCACCACTCAGCTTCAATAGTATACGCCGGTACTTTGGCTCAGGTTCCCCGGCAGCGAGCGCCCTATCCGCGATCACGGAGCGTGCCGGCGGCTCAGTAAGCTCTCCAGTTACATCACGCCCATCATGGGGCAACCTCGGCTCGATCAAGCGCCTGCTCCTCCTAAGTTCGGGTCCCATCCAGGGCCACTTGAGTGTATCAGTTTTCCGCGCCTCGCGCAACGTCTCATGTGCATCTGCTGAAGGCTGAGGCCCCAACAGCTACATTGACGCTTTATTGAGAAACAGATCCGCCACTCCAAGCTCCCCTACAGAGGTCAGAGGAGAATAAACAATCGAAACCCATAGGGTTTCGATTGTTTATTCTGAAATTGATTTCTTGCCCGCTCCTTCGGTAAGAGGAGCAGAAAGTTTGCCCTATGCACGGAAGCCTCCGCCTGGCTGGAAACCGTAGATCTGTTAGCTGTTAGCTGTTTACGGCTTCGCCTGTCTCTTCGCTCTCTGCCGCGCCTACGCCGTTCTGCGAAGGCACCGAAGAGCCGACCTCAAAGCGCGAGAAGCGGGTCACCTGGATGTTCTCGCCGACTTTGGCGATTGTCTCTTTTACCAGGTCACGTATCGTCTTGCGAGGGTCGCGAATATATTCCTGGTTGAAGAGCACGCTATTATCCTTGCTCTCTCCCTCCATACCGCCCGCGCTTTGAGGGTCCATTGAGGCCACCTGCATAGCGATCTCGCGGGCCAGTGTCCTGAACTCTTCTGTGCGGGCGACAAAGTCGGTCTCGCAGTTCACCTCAACCAGCGCGCCGATGCGCCCGCCGGTGTGAATGTACGATTCGATGATCCCTTGCGATACGGCTCGGCCGGCAAGCTTGACGTGCTTGGAAAGTCCCTTCTGGCGCAGCGCCTCGATCGCCTTTTCCATATTGCCGTCGGTGTCCTGGAGAGCCTTCTTGCACTCCATCACCCCGGCGCCCGTTTTCTCGCGCAGTTCCTTTACTGCCACTGCTGAAATGTCCACATTACCTCCATATAAATTGCATGCATATAAAGTGCGAATTCTGGATCATAATAGATACGCGGGAAAGCGCAGCCAGATGGTCCAGAACCCGAAGTCTAAAATCTACTGTTCTTCATCGTCCGGCGTGAACGTGTACTCGCCCGGCTCTATCTTGTAATCAGCGTCGATGTCGGCGCGACGGCTCTCACGGCGCTGCTGGCCTTCGATGGCGGCATCGGCGATTTTGGCGGTAATCACCCGCACAGCTCTGATGGCGTCGTCGTTGGAGGGGATCACGTAGTCAACCTCATCGGGATCGCAGTTGGTATCGACCATAGCCACGACAGGCACGCCGAGCTTGATGGCCTCGGTAATGGCGATGCGCTCTCGGTGCGGGTCAACGATGAAGACGGCGTCCGGTATGTCGCGCATCTCTTTGATGCCGCCGAGCAGCGCGTTCAGCTTGTCGATCTCTTCTTCCAGCTTGCCGGCCTCAGCCTTTGGGAGATCAGCAAACTCTCCTCGGCCTTGCCGCGCTTCGAGATCGGCCAGGTAGCGCAAGCGAGTGCGTATCGTGGTGAAGTTGGTGAGCATGCCACCCATCCAACGCTTGTTGACGAACAACTGCCCTGCGCGTTCGGCCTCTTCACGGATGGCCTCCTGCGCCTGCTTCTTGGTGCCGATGAAGAGCACCCTGCCCCCGTTCGACACCAGGTCGCTGATGTAGCCCATGGCGGTTTGCAGGCCCGATACCGTCTGCTGTAGGTCGATAATGTGTATGCCGTTGCGCTCGGTGAAGATATAGCTCTTCATCTTGGGGTTCCAGCGCTTAGTCTGATGCCCGAAGTGGACGCCTGCTTCGAGCAGCGCCTTCATGCTGACGCCATGCCCACCCTGGCCGTTCTGTCCACGCTCCTGCCTCGGCTGCTGAGGCTGGGCACCGTTTTCAGGCGCGACAGGTGCCGGTGCCTGCGGTGCCTGCGGTGCGTCTGCTGCGGGCGGCTCAGTGGGTGGAGACTGCTGAGTTGCGGGTGCCGGTGCTGTGCCCTCCGGCTGTACAGCCTGCGGCGCATGGGCAGCCTGCTGCGGCGCGGGGGCAGCCTGTTCGGTTGCCGCGCTCTGAATAGCCTCAACCGCCGGCATTGCGCCGTCCTGCGGAGCGTCCGGCCTGATATCTGTGTCCATACCTGTGTCTGTTGTTGCCACGTATCCTCCAGCTAATGTTGTTACTTCCGTCGCCCTCATCCGCGCCAGGCACACGGCTCCTGCCATGCACACCCTGGCGCCTCCGGCAACGTGCTTAATAACGGCCAAAAGGCCCCTCTACGGCTCCTCTTCACAGAAAGTAGTGCGAAAAGTGCCAACCGTAATTATATCATAAGCGTACAGCCTCAACAACTTCGCGAAGTAGGGGTCGATGACGGCATCTGAATTATACCCGCCTCAAGAACTACCCTATCTAGTCCAAATTTCCCATTGACTACGCACGCGTAATATGTTAATGTAGATATACAGCCAACTGGCTGATTTTGGGTTCTTAATATTCAAAGGAGAAAACACATTAGCAGAGATTTTCGTGTAAACGAGCGCATCAGGGCGCGAGAAGTGAGACTTATAGGGGACGGCGGCGATAACAGCCTTATGTTTACGCGGGACGCCCTTATGCTTGCGCGGCAGAGGGGCATGGACCTTGTGGAAGTAGCCCCCAACGAAGTTCCGCCCGTCTGCAAGCTCATGGACTACGGTAAGTTCAGGTACGAGCAGACCAAGAAAGAGCGTGATGCTCGCAAGACACAGAAGATGGTCGTAGTCAAGGAAGTGCGCCTCAGCCCCAAGATCGACGATCACGACATCGAGACTAAGACCAAGATGGCGCGCCGCTTCCTTGAAGAAGGCAACAAGGTCAAGCTCACCGTCAAATTCAAAGGCCGTGAGTTGGCCCACCCCAACATCGGGCGCGACCTGCTTGAGCAGGTGAGGCTCACACTGGGAGATAACATCATCGTTGAAGCGCCTTCCAAGATGGAAGGCAAGAATATGACGATGATAGTATCGGCTAAGGCTCAGAAGAGCGCTCCTCGCCCTAAGCCTGTGGCCCCTCTCGCAGCCCAGGCGCCCACAGCACTGGGAGCAGCGCTTGCCACGTCGCCAGTGGCAGCAGCAGTAGCTGAGCCCGAACCTGCTGAGGCTCTGGCGCAGTAACTCGCTGGTTGTCTTCTGTTAGGATAAAAAACAACTCACAAACCTTCGGTTTGTGAGTTGTTTATTTTGTTGACGGAAAACAAACAATCAAAACCCTGCGGGTTTTGATTGTTTGTTTTCTAGGAGATGTGTGATCTTTCCAGATATGTGCCCCTGGTGAACCAGGCTTCCTGGTCAGGCAACCGGCGAGGGCCGCACTAGACCACTATGTTCACCAGTTTGCCTGGCACATAGTGCGTTTGCTTGACGCTCTTGCCTGCGATAGCAGCCTGGGCCTTCGGGGCTGCCAGCGCCGCGGCGATTGCCTCTTCCTGGGAGACATCGGCCGCCATCTCCAGTCGGTCGCGCACTTTGCCGTTCACCTGGACCACCACGGTGACTACATCGGCTGCCGCCAGAGCTTCGTTGAAGCGCGGCCAGCGTTGGGTGTGGATGCTGCCGGTGCCGCCCGACCCGTGCCATAGCTCCTCCGTGATGTGTGGGGCCATGGGGGCTATCACCAGCAACAGCGCGGTTGCCGCTTCGCTGTATGCCGGCGAGGTGGCCCCAGTCTGCTCGCGGTAGCTCTGCATAGCGTTTGCCAACTGCATGATCGCGCTAACGGCAGTGTTGAAGTGGAACCGCTCGATGTCGATCCCGACCTTCTTGATAGTCAGGTGAACGGTGCGCAGCAACTCCCTATCTGCGGAAGAGTATTCACCCGTGCCGGAGCTGCCGGAGGTGTCGACCTTTACATCTCCCTCGAACAGCCTCCATACGCGGTTCAGGAAGCGGAACATTCCCTCTGCGCCACGGTCGGCCCACTCGGCGTCCTCGTCGGGTGGCCCGATGAACAGCACGAACAGCCTACCCGTGTCGGCCCCGAAGCCAGCTACAAAGTCGTCCACCGGCACAACGTTGCCTTTACTCTTGGACATCTTCGCGCCGTCTTTGGTGATCATGCCCTGGGTGAATAGACGGGCGAACGGTTCCTCTACGCCGAGCATGCCTTCATCGGCCAGCACTTTGGTGACGAACCTGGAGTAGAGCAGGTGCAGGATCGCGTGCTCCACCCCGCCGGTATACTGGTCCACTGCCATCCAGTAGTCGGCCGGTTCGCGACTGAAAGGCATTTCCGTGTTGTGCGGGTCACAGAAACGCAGGAAGTACCACGATGAATCGACAAAGGTGTCCATCGTGTCGGTCTCGCGCCTGGCCGCACCGCCGCAATTGGGGCATGTCGTCTTTACAAAGCTCTCCACTCGCGCCAGGGGTGACTCGCCCCCCGGCCTGAACTCCACCTCCAGGGGCAGCACTACAGGCAACTGCTCCTCGGGCACCGTCACCTCTCCGCACTCATCGCAATAGATTATCGGGATCGGCGCGCCCCAGTAGCGCTGACGGGAGATCAGCCAGTCACGCAGCCTGAAAATGATCGTAGCCTTGCCTTTACCTTCGCCGTCCAGCAGCGCGATAGCCGCCACTTTGCTCTCGGCTGTGGGTATACCGTCCAGCGGCCCCGAGTTGACCATGACGCCCGCGCCTGTATAGACAGGTGAATCGGCCCCCGGCTTCAGAACGGGCGCAGCGGAAGGATCGCTGTTGCGCATCAGCGCGACCTCTTCGGAGGGCTGCACGACGGTCAGGATAGGCAACCTGTACTTGATAGCAAAGTCGTAGTCTCGCTCGTCACCGCCCGGGACGGCCATGATGGCTCCCGTGCCGTAGGTCACCAGCACGTAATCTGCTATCCAGATGGGTATCCTGCCTCCCGTCATCGGGTTCAGCGCGTGGGCCCCGGTGAAGACACCCGTCTTCTCCTTGTCGGTCGACAGCCTCTCGATATCGCTCTGCTTGCGCGCGGCCACCACGTACTCCTCGACGTTGCGTCGATGCTCGTGGGTGGTGATCTTGCCCACCAGCGGGTGCTCGGGGGCCAGTACCATGAAGGTAGCCCCGAAGATGGTATCGGGCCGCGTGGTGTAGACCTTTATGGGCTCGTCTTCGTGACCCTCTACGGGGAAGCTGATCTCGGCGCCCGTCGAGCGCCCGATCCAGTTGCGCTGCATCGTGCGCACCCGCTCGGGCCAGCCGTCGAGCAGGTCCAGGCCGTCCAGCAGGCGGTCGGCGTACTCGGTTATCCTGAAGAACCACTGCGTCAGGTCCTTCCTTATCACCTCGGCCCCACAGCGTTCGCAATGCCCGTTCACCACCTGCTCGTTCGCCAGTACCGTCTGGTCGTTGGGGCACCAGTTGACGGCCGCCAGCTTACGGTATGCCAGACCCCGACGATACATCATCAGGAACATCCATTGCGTCCACTTATAGTAGTCGGGGCTGAACGAAGCTACCTCGCGATCCCAGTCGTAGGCGATGCCCATCTTATAAAACTGCTCTTTCATCGCCTTGATGTTCTGGGGCGTGCGCACTGCCGGGTGGACGCCAACCTTGATAGCCGCGTTCTCGGCAGGCAGGCCAAAAGAGTCCCAACCCATCGGGTTCATCACATTATAGCCCTGCATCGTCCGATATCGCGCCACTAGGTCGCCCATGGTGTAGTTGCGCATGTGACCCATGTGCAGGTCGCCGGACGGGTAAGGGAACATGACAAGAGTGTAGAACTTGGGCCTGGTTGGATCAGGCTGGGCATAGTAGAGCCTGCTGCTCAGCCATTCTTGCTGCCAATGTCTCTCTATCTCCTGCGGCTTATATTTCTCTCCCTGCTGCATCACATTTCCTCCTTAAACAAAAACGCCCATCGTCCACACAGGGACGAAAGGCAAAGCTTCCGTGGTACCACCCCAATTAGCGCCGCAGATGCAACACTCACTCGGTACGCGATAACGGGCGCACCCGGCAGCGGCTCATCACCGCGCGGCTCCCCGGCGAGTTCAGCTTTCCCCTACGACAGAGCTTTCACTCTCCTCTGCTCGCTGCACCGGTTTCGGCCTACTACTCCGGCTCAATGCCAGACCTATCTTGGTTAGCCCAATTATAAGGGAGCCGCTACTGCCTGTCAATCAGCCTTGCAAAGTAAGAGACATGGCCACGATGCCGATAAATGACGACACCGTTGCGTCCATGACCGCTTAAGTGCTATATCATTACTCATGTCCATCGTTGTCGAACCGGTTGGAGGTCCGCTATCTTGCAGGGCCAGGGAGTGTAGACGGAGTGTAGACGGAGTGTAGACGGAACACAGGAGCAATACGAATGGATTTGCGAATCAACGTAGACCTGCTGAAGGAGATCCTCGCCATCGAGTCTTATGGCGATGACGACCATGATATGCTCTCAGCTATCAAGGCGAAGGTAGAGGAGCTCCGTGCGGAGAACGTTCACACGGAGATGCGGCAGGATACCTATGGTAACGTCTACGTTGTTAAGGGATATGTACCACGGAGTGGCTATTACCCCTGCCTGGTCTCACACGTTGATACGGTCCACCCCACCGGCAGACACCTCACGCTCGTGGAGGAGGAT
>JALYYZ010000311.1 GCA_030945985.1 Chloroflexota bacterium | reverse complement strand
CTGTTTAGTGAGTAGTCATCTCGTATTGCCTGATATGCGCTAGGTTCGGGTAGGCACTGCATGACGTGTCTGTTTCGTCCATATTCTCGGCTTCAGGCGAATCTAACAAGGCTAGGAAGGCATCGACCACATCCTGGTCAAATTGAGATCCCGCGCAGCGTAAGAGCTCAGAGCGGGCACGCTCGTCACTATATGCGTCTTTGTAACTGCGCTTGGTGATCATCGCGCAGTAGGAGTCTACCACGCAGACGATACGAGCGCCTATAGGTATTTCCTCCCCCTTCAGACCTGCCGGGTAGCCCGAGCCATCGTACCATTCGTGGTGATGGAGAACCACGTTGGCGACGGCGGAGAAGATAGGTACACGCGCTATCAAGTCGTGTCCCACCCGTACATGCGAGCGCATTAGATCGCGTTCTTCAGGCATCAGGGGTCCAGGCTTGTGGAGGATACCGTCACTCACGCCTATTTTGCCAACATCGTGCAAGAGAGCCGCGTAGCAGACAATACTCCTCTCATATTCGCTAAGCCCCATGCGCTCCGCAGTGAGCCGCGCATAGTGAGACACAAGGTCACAATGTCCATGTGTGTAGGGGTCTTTCGCCTCCACGGCATCAGCCAACATGCTCACCGTGGCTACATAAGCATCCTGCAGTTCAAGCTGCAATTGATGGTTCTCGATGGCCACCCCCGCCTGGTCGCCAACGCTGATCAGTGTCTCCACATCTTCTTTGCTGAAGTCGCCCGTAATTTTGTCGGCCACTATTACTATACCGTTGAGATTCCTCATCAGGACTACAGGGGCCGCTATGCAGTTGCGGAAGTGCTCATCAGGACGGCGTGTTTCGGTCATATGTGCAATTTCGTCATCACCATTGCATACAAGAGTATCGTTTTCCGCCAGCACCTTGCGGCATAGAGCTTCCATAAATGGCGAAGGGCCAGACTTGGGGTAACCATCTATGTCCATGGCGGCACGCGCCTGGAACGAGTTTTCCCCGGCACCTCTCGTAGTCAGGTATACTCCACGGGTGGCGCCGGTAATGCTTATGCATGCCTTAAGAATAAGGTTATATACATCGCCCGAAAAAAGGGCTTTGTGTATATCCTTCAGGTTTCCGGCAAGATGGTTAGCGCGATCCTTTTGTTGGGCAGCCTTAGCCTGGGCTTGCTCAACCTGCGCTTTTGCAGCGCGCAGCTCGTGCTCGATTTTCTTTTTCCCTTGCTCGAGTTCGGCTACCCTGGCGAGCACCAACTCGATTTCCGTGTTTTGTCGCTGAATGTCCTGTTGGGCCTCGCCCAGATCATCCAGTAGCCGGCGTTCCTCAAGATGCCAGGCATTTTTCACCTGGACATATTCGCTCTCTACTTGCTCGAGTAGGATAAGAACCGGGTCAACCTTACCCTCGTTCTCAGCCTCTGTCGCGTTGTTTTCTCCGTCAAGAGTATATACCATATTTTGCCTCTCACCATCTGTGTACAGGCGTGTAAGCACTTCCAGTGCAGCATTCCTAAGCACAAAGCATGCCTCAATGAAGAGCCTCACTGAAGAAGGTATGCCTTCACTAATGCAGCTTCATGGACCTTTAGCTTTTGAAAGAAGAACAGACAAACCAAAGGGGGTTTTGGTTTGTCTGTTCCTGGAAAGAAACGCTCATTCCCCAAGAGATCCATGAAGAGGCACTAAGACAGCCCTATATGGATGAGCTTTACGTTCTGCTTGGCACCAGGTCAATAGCCGCTTTGACAGTACAAGAGATAGGTGGTACAACGCAATATCTTTTCACTCGGAGGCTCATATGAAAGTTATCACAGGTGGGCGCGTTATCTCCATGGCACAGGACGCCCAGGGCAAAGACCAGGTATGGGAGCATGGCGTGGTGGTGATCGGAGACGACGGCAAGATCACCGCTGTTGGCGAGGTGGGGAAGGTAGCTGTGCCTGATGGCGCTGAGATCGTAGATGCTTCGGGAAAGGTGGTTACGCCCGGTTTCATCGATGCTCATACGCATGTGGGTATCATGGAGATGGCTACAGGGCGCGAAGGGTCCGACACCAACGAGAGCAGCGATCCTGTTACCCCCCAGGTGCGAGCTATCGACGCAATTTACCCTCTGGATAGCGCTTTTGGCGATGCTCTGGCGGCTGGTATCACGGCCGTAAATGTAATGCCCGGCAGTGGAAATGTAATATGCGGCCTGGCTGTACTGCTCAAGACTTATGGCACTCGCATCGACCAGATGGTGGTACGCCACCCCACCGGCCTGAAAGCGGCTATGGGCGAAAACCCCAAGAAGAATTACGGCGATCAGAAGAAGATGCCCACCACACGCATGGGCGTGGCCGGCTTGATGCGTGAGAACCTTGTCAAAGCGTCCAATTACCTGGCGAAGAGGGACGCCAGTCAATTAGCGAACGACCCCGCCAAACCGTTTGAGCGTGATTTGAAGATGGAGCACCTGGGTATGGTGTTGCGCAGAGAGATACCTATGCGCTGGCATGCTCATCGCTCGGACGATATTCTGACAGCCCTACGTATCCGCGACGAATTCGGCTTCGACATGGTGGTGGACCATGCAACCGAAGGCTATCTGGTCGCTGATGAGCTTGTGAAGAGAAATATACCTGCCGTTGTTGGTCCTACCCTGACGGCACGTTACAAGGTGGAGCTTAAAGGTCGCAGTCTCGCCACACCGGGAATAATGGTGCGTGCAGGTGTGAAAGTCGCTCTGACCACCGATCACTACGTCGTGCCTGTGCAATATCTACCTATGTCTCTGATTATGGCCGTGAAAGAAGGGTTAGAGAGGGAGCAGGCGCTCAGACTTGTGACGATCAACCCCGCCGAGATTATGGGCGTGGCCGATAGGATAGGCTCCCTTGCACCCGGCAAAGATGCCGATGTGGTGGTATGGTCCGGCGACCCACTTGACATTTACCAGCGCCCCGAGCGAGTTTATGTAGATGGGCAGGCCGTTTACGAATATAAGCCCGGGCCTTCGCTGCCGGCTCTGAATTAGCGTGGGGGTGGACGGACCTTGCAAACTCCTGTAGAGCAGCCGCGTCACCGGCTTATGCTGAATTGGCTGCTCGATCTCTTTTATCCTCCCAGGTGTGGAGGCTGCGACAGGCGGGGCACTCTCATGTGTAGTCAGTGCCTCGCCTCACTGCGCCCACCACGAGCGGAAGCGAATCATGTGCCAGGGCTC
>JALYYZ010000289.1 GCA_030945985.1 Chloroflexota bacterium | reverse complement strand
GCCTCACCCTGCAACCATATGGGCAAATCGCTACGGCGTGCGACCAGTGCCGACTCAGGTGCGCTGCTCTCTATGGTTGTGCTACTCAAGAGGCTGCTCTTTACGATTGCCGAACGGCGTCAGCATTACTGCGATGCCCCCCAGCACCAGGAGACCGGCAGCTATACTCAGGCCCCTGGCAACAGGGTCTGAAGAGCTGTTCTCTGAGCCCCCGGCGTTTAGCGACTGCACCTGCCTCTGGTAGCGCCCCAGCAGATAGTAGTAAGTATCATTGTGGCTCTCGATAGCCTCTATGGCCGCACCGCTGCTCCAGATATGGTCCACATCAGCGTCGAGCAGAGAGGGTACATCTTGTGGCGCGGCGCTGTGTGGGTTGGGATCGGGGCTGAGCTGGGCGATATGAGCGTCCAGGGAGGCTTTCTGGGCGGCTACTTCCGTGGCGTAGACCCAGCGTGGCACTGGGGCAAGGTCGCCTACGGGCGGTGGGTAGAGGCGGCGATGGTCCGCCAGGGCGTAGGTGCGCTCTTTGTACCTGATGTCCTTTGGTCCCAGGGAGCGGGTCCAGCCCATTAGATCGTTGTCGTAGCGGTCCAGCATGTTGAAAAACTGCTCGCCGGCCAGGGCGTAGTTATAGAGCAAGCCCGTATATTCGCTGATCTGCGTAGAAATATCGCGCAGTTTTAGAAGCTTGTCAGGGTCCGGCTTACCTGCTGTTGCTTTGATATCAGCCATCGTGGCCTTGAATTCGGTGTGTACGGCTGCCATGTCATGCGTACCGATAAACGTCTTGTACTTCTTCTGGGCATCTGTGAAGCGTAGGGATGCGTCTGCTGCTGCACGTTCTGTTTGTGGGAGCCGCTGAGCAGCCAATTGCTCATCCCCGAACACAGAGCCTGGAAGTGGGATAAACCATACCACCAGCATGATGGCCAGCGCGGCGATCCAGGGTAGGACGATTCTTAGTTTCATTCTAAGGGACTCGTGGAACTTTCACCCGGTGAGCGGCTAGCCGAGACGTACCCAGCTTCGGTGAAGAGTGCTTCATACCTTTATAGTCTTCTTGCAGGTAATATGCACGCCGATGGCCGCCGGGCTCTTCTTTCGCCAAGTATCTTCAAAGTAGGCCAACCGCCATGTCGGTATAAAGATCGCACGGCTCACAACCCTGGCGACTGCGCGTTGCCAGCCAGGAAGCCACTCTCTGGAGAGTATCTCCCGCCGCCAGTAGTCGGCTACATCATGTATCTGGCCCAGGAGGTGAAACGAGAAGGTTATATCTGTGACCTTGAGGCCGCGCTTCTGCAGGATGCGCTTCATCTGCCCTGTGGTGAGTATCTGGATATGGCCTATGTGGTCGCGCTTCCAGCGATGAATCGGTACAAGCTTGCTCTGCCTCAGAACCGCAAAGATGGTGCGCTTGTTGCCCTCGCACGGCACAAAGCAGTGGAACACTCCTCCGGGTTTGAGCACCCGCGCCACTTCGTCTGCGGCTTTGCCTACGTCCGTGACATGCTCGAAAACGTCAAAGAGCAGCACAATATCGAAGCTGTTATCCTCATAGGGCAAGTCGAGCCCGTCTCCCAACTCATAGTGGATCTTGCCTGTGCTATCTGCCGCGCGCGCCTCATCGAGCGCTATATGTGAGATGTCACACCCTGAAACGTCGAGGTCCGGACGGTAGTGCAGGAAAGCTCGCGTATATCGTCCTGCCCCACAACCGATCTCGAGGAGGCGTCCCGTTGTGCCTTCCATTGCTTCCAGGCAACGCTCCAACCTGAGCGCCGCAAGATCATGTGTGCCTGTGCGTAGCTCGCCGCGCCCTTCTACGGTTTTGCTGTCTTCATAGTCGAACTTGAAGGCATCCTGCTCGACTTCTACGGCCTCTTGTTGTTCCAGTATCGCCATGTTTCTCCCATAACCCTCATCTGCTACCGGCTCGCCAATGCTTACTCCTGGCTCTTTATTGCCACACACTCAATCTCCACTTGCGCGCCAAGAGGCAGCCCTGCCACGGCTACTGTCGACCGGGCAGGCGGCTCCTGAGTGGCAAAATAGCCACGATAAATCTCGTTCACGGTAGTGAAGTCCGACATGCTCGTCAGGAAGACGGTCGTTTTTACAACGTCCGCAAATGTGTAGCCTGCCGCCTCCAGTATGGCCGTCAGGTTATTGAGGGCTCTCCGCGTCTGCACCTCGACCCCGCCCTCGACCAGCTTGCCTGTCTGGGGATCTATACCCACCTGTCCGGCGGTGTAGAGGAAGCGGTCTACTTTGATAGCCTGTGAGTAGGGGCCTATTGCGGCAGGCGCATGTTCTGTCTGTATACGCTGGTGATCTGTCATCTCTTACCTCGGCTGCTGATTTTGAGTACTTATCAGTCTATAGCATCCTGAGCGATTCTTCAACGTGGAAAGGTGTCCTGGTGTCCTCAGGTTGCATGCTGGTTGCGCCTGATTATAATCATCAGATCCGCATTAGTATTACTATAGCTTCCGGCGATCTCTTGGGAAAAGCACTCTTTTCCTAGAACAACCAAATCGAAACCCCGCAGGGGTTTTGATTTGGTTGTTCTTCTTTTCCAAGCTAAAAGGTCACTGGGAGCTGCATTAGGACGTGCTTAGAGCCTCCATGAGTTTCGGCAAGTCTTCGAAGATGTAGCTTGGCCTGGCTTCGGCGGCAGCTACGTCCGCCTCCTGCGAGACGCCTGTGAGCAGTAATGCTGTAGACATCCCGGAGCGTGCTCCCATAAGGATATCTGTATCGAGTCTATCACCGACGCAGAGTACTTCACCCGGCAGCAGGCCCAACTGCTCAAGCGCGCGCTCCCCCATGTATGTGTTGGGCTTGCCTATACTGATAGGCACTTTGCCCGAGCCTGTCTGCACTGCGGCTACGATGCTGCCGGCGCCCGGCCACAATGCGCCTCCCTCTCTGGGC
>JALYYZ010000214.1 GCA_030945985.1 Chloroflexota bacterium | reverse complement strand
CTAATGCTATGCGATTACCTAGTGCAGCTTCCAGCCACCTCTTGGGAAAGAGCGCTCTTTTCCAGAAACAAAGAAATATGACCCTGCGGGGTCATATTTCTTTGTTTTTCTCTCAAGAGCTAAGAGGTCCATGAAGCTGCACTAGACCTGTGTGCCCACCGCCTCGCGCTCACGTTTGCCGGGCAGTGGCGGCTTAGGCTTATCGGCCTGCGCGGGGGGAAGGGCGACCGTGAAGTGCGCGCCTGAACCTGGAGGCGACTGCACCTCTATAGTGCCGCCGTGGGCCAGAACTATAGCGCGCACTATTGCCAGCCCCAGGCCGGTGTTGCCACTCGAGCGGGCTCGGGAGGGGTCGCCACGGTAGAAGCGATCGAAGATATGCGGCAGGTCGGCGGGAGCGATCCCTGGGCCGGTGTCCTGCACCTCCAGCCGTGCGGTGCCCGTGGAGGAGTCGTGCGAGGAGAGCAGCGAAATCTCCCCGTCAGCGGGGGTGTAGCGCAGAGCATTATCAACCAGGTTGAGGATCACTTGCTTCAAGCGATCAGGCTCGGCCTGCACCATGACGATGCCTGAACACCCCACCCGTAGAGTCACCTGCCGCTGCTCGGCGAGCGGCTCCATCTGCTCGGCAACCTCCCTCAGCAGCTTGCCCAGGTCAATCGGCATGAAGGTCATCGAGGAGACGCTGTCGAGGCGAGAGAGGGTGAGAAGATCGGAGACCAGGCGGGCCATACGCCCAAGCTCGCTGTGCATCGAGCGGGCCATACGCTGCACCGCGCCCGGATCACCCCTATCTGCGCCGATAAGGAGCATCTCGCTCAGCCCCTCCAGGGAGGTAAGAGGCGTGCGCAGCTCGTGCGAAGCATCGGCGATAAAGCGGCGCTGTGCCTGCAAAGTAGAAGCCAGGCGGTCAACCATATGGTCGAACGCGCCGCCCACGCGGGCCACCTCGTTGCCGCCTGCGGGCATTAGTAAACGGCGGTTCAGATCGCCGGCAGCGATTGCCTCGGCTGTGCGCGCCATGCTGTCAAGCGGGCGGAGCACCGCACGAGTAAGCACCAGACCGGCAAGCACGCCCACGATAGCACCGATCAACACCCCCAGAGCCAGGTAAAAGCGCAGTTGGCCCAACACGGCGTCGGCAGCATCGAGCGGAGTGGCCTGCAACAAGAAGAGCCGCTCGGCAGGCGCGCCTGCATATTCTAGCACGCTAAATGGTTCGGCCACCACCAGGCTGCGCCCACCCTTTGCGTTCGGCACAACCCACCTGGGGGCTTCCTGTGCTGTAGCAGCCGTGTCTGCGGCAGCCAACGCCTGCTTAATCCAGCCTGCGGGAAGGTCAGGAAGAATCCTTGGCAGCGCACCGTTCAGCGTCTGGGTTGATGTAATTATCGAGCCCTGTTCGTCGAGCACACCCACCGTAACATCGGGGGCCGACAGGCTGCGCACCAGCAACACGGAAACAATGGCTACCGCGCGGCTGGGATCGGGCGCGTTGGGGAACGAAGCGGAAGGAAGCGGCTGACCACCGAGATCACCATGCACGCCCACTGAACCGGCCCCACCCGGTGCGCCGGGCGGGCTGAAACTGCGACTCGGTTGCCTGTGCGACCCGCGCTCAAAAGCAAGGTTTCGTAGCGACACCGACCGGGCGGCCTGAGTAAGGCGGTCGGCCGTGTTTTGCACCAGGAACCTGTCAAGCTGCGAATATAGCGCCCACCCTAGCAGGGCCAGGATAGCGACAAGCAGGAGAGTATAGAGGCCGCTCAGTTGCAGGCCCACCGGCACACGCCACAGTGCGGCGCGGGTGCGACTAGTTATGCTCATCAAGCCTCTCCACCGACTAATCTACCCCACGTACGCTGCGTATAAGGCCCCAGCCTTCACCGCCCAGCTTCTCCTACAGGTAGCGAATATGCACATAGATCACGCTAGTACCTTACCAAGAAAGTATTAATGGTTTCATGTTTCTCACCATGTGAGAAACATGAAACAAACCAGTCAATCTTTAGCTGGTGAGGTACTAGCATCTTACCAGCTAAGTTCTGATTGTTTTGCTACATTCCAGCTCACCATGTGAGCTGGAATGTAGCAATTGAGACTTGCCTGGTAAGACACCGGCACCTTACCAGACCGGACCTGATCGGATATGTTACCGGATATATGTTGCGGCATCTCGATTGTATGCTGAAACCCCGTTTGCAGCGATTCTGGCGTCTGCGCGAGCACAGGTACCATCCAAGCAGGGTCTTGCGCCTAACTTCCTGCTACTAGCTGGCCGGCTAGAGTGTAACCCGTCTTCGTATCTACCCAGGAGTGGCTTGTACCCGGCCAGTATTATCCCATCGATACTGTTCACACTGTTGATACTATTGTATCGTGCGGAGCTTAAGAGAGCGCAGGAGAAAAGTTAAGATCGGATTAAGCTGGGATTCCCAGCGGAACGCGGCGGCCCACAGTAGTTAGAGCCAGGTATGAGGCCGAGCCTGGTCGACCACACGGACGAGCAGAAAGCAGCATTCTTTGCCTGGCACTTGTTAATCTGAACTTAACTTATCACGACTATATATTAAGTTTCGGAACGTATAACTATAGAGGGCAACGCTTAAGAAGGCAAGCCACGGCGTGCCGATCGGACCAACACAACAGGAGAGAAAGAAGACTATTATGATATTCAAAGAGTATTTGGGCAACAAAATAGCGCGCACCGGCATGACCGCCATGCTTGCCGGCACGATACTGCTGGGCCTGAGCGCATGTGGTGGCACGACAGACGCTACACCTACGTCGGGAACAACGGGCGCTGCAACAACCGCAACACAGGCGACCGGCACTACCGGCGCAACCGACACTACGGGATCAGCCGCACCCACAATGTCGCCCGACATGAGCGCCGCCATGAGCCCAACATCTGGAGCCGCCGGGGCAATGGCCTCTACCCCTGCGGCGGGTGGCACAATGGCCGTCGTTACCCCTGCGGCGGGTGGCTCTACGGGCGCGGGCAACGCTACAGTAGTGCAGGGCACCCTGAAGGAATGGGCCATCGATCTTAGCCAGAAGGAAGTGCCTGCGGGCAAAGTGCGCTTCATGATAACCAACGCCGGCCAGATGCGACATAACTTTACGGTAACCAGCAAGGGTAGCAAGGTTGGCGGTACCAGCACCTTCAGCAGCTCCGACGGGGCACAAACACTGGAGTTGGACCTCCAGCCAGGCACCTACACGGCAATATGCAGCCTCCCAGGCCATGCCTCACGGGGCCAGACGGTTGACTTCACCGTAAAGTGACAAAGTAAGGAAATTATTCATTCAGGGTTGCACATTAGAATGGGAAAGCCGCCGGCGGCTTTCCCATTCTAATGTGCAACCCTGAATGAATAATTTC
>JALYYZ010000209.1 GCA_030945985.1 Chloroflexota bacterium | reverse complement strand
CGATGTGTATATAATAGCGGTGAGTAGCGAATACTCGGTCGTCTGACCCTACCTGGTATACCATGGTGGAAGCAATGGGCCCCATAGAGAACGAGTTCGATCCCACAATTTATGCGGCAGACTACGTCACTGCCGGCGTAGAAGAACCTATATCTCTCATCCTCGACAAGGTAGAGGGTGCTCTTTTGCGCTCCCCGAACGTAGTGCTCATTATCCCCAGAGGTTCGCAGGCATTCCACACGACGCACGACTTCCTGGCACTTGGCAAGTTGCAAGGCGGGCGCGAAGTGCGCGTCTCTATTGCTTCGCCCGATCCTACGATTGCCGGCCTTGCCAGAGTGCTCGGCTTCCATATAGCCGAGCTGCCCAGCGACCACCCCGCAGTGATGAACGACCCTGCTCCCGGACGTATGCTTGATGAGAGCGGAGAGAAACCCACTTCGCCATTGCCGCTACGGGCCGACGGCAAAGTGCCTGAATGGGTTCTCTCGCAATCGCAGCCCACCTATTCCTCTTCTACACTGACCACATCGGCATGGCTCAGCCTGCCGGGCGATGTTGCTTACGATGGACAGCCTCCAATGCAAGCGCTTCCTCATCTGTCGCAGCCTTTGCCCCGGCCTGGCATGCCCCCACCGCGCACCCGGCCACGGCAGACAGGGCAGCTACTCACAGGCGCCCTGCCCACAGGTACGCTGCCGCGCCGGGCGGAGATCCCTGGAGAGCGTATCAGCCCCGCAGCTTCTCTTGTGTCGCCTACTCCATCGGGACGTATCAAGGCTCGACGTGTCGTGGCAGAGGAGGAGCGCACAGCGGTTGAAGTCAGGAAGAAGCCCGGCCTCTTCCGTCCGCGCAATGTATTTGCTACTTTGATGGTAATGCTCCTGCTGGCTCTCGCCGGAGGTGGCTTTTATGCGTACACATATCTACCCGAAGGTACGATAAACGTCACACCACTGAATAAGCCGATCAGCGCGCTACCCGTACAGGTAATGGTGCTTACAACACAGCAAGGACAACAAGGCGCCGGCAAAGCGGGCGGCGTCGCCGTGCCTCCCAACCAACAGCAGGACCAGACCAACGCCGGCGCCCTGACACTCACAGCGTCTGCTATACAAGCACCGATCAGCGAAGAGGGCACACATCAAGCCACAGGGACGCGCAGGGTGCTACATGGGCGCGGTACGGGGACCATGCACTTCACTAACACTACCGGCAACCCCGTCGTAGTAGCTATAGGGATGGCCTTCAAAGGGCCTAATGGTGTGACAGTCAAGACTACGCAGTCGGGCATAGTGCCCCCTACTATATTTGACCAGCATGTATTCGGTACGACCGATCTACCGATTGCGGCGACGGTAGACGGCCCTGACGGCAATATTGGTCAAGGGCAGCTTGCAGGCAACAACGGCAGGCTCGACTACACAAATTCCGCGCTCGTGGGGGGCACTACTGAGACGATAAAGGTAGTTACCCAGAAGGACATAGACAGCATTCTGGCCGACCTCCGGCAGAAAGCCGATAACCGAGTTGGTGGAGCTATCCTGGAAGTGGTATCCAGCGGCCAGCAGTTGATTACTCAGACTGTCTCCCTCACAGACGTGGCCTTTGACCCTGACCATAAGGCCGGCGACGATGGGGAGAGCGTACATGTGCGGCTCACAGCCGTGGCGCGCGCCTATGTTTTCAAGGAAGGCGAGTTGCACGATACCATATCGCAGGCTGTGCTGAACTATGTGGGCCAGGAGGACCCTATCGCAGGGCCAACACTGGACTTGAGTAGCATCCAGTATGACCCGCCGACCATCTTGTCGCTAGAGCTGGACAAGGGTAGAGTCGTATACGCCACCTCCGCTAACGCTCGCGTCTCCTACACGCTTACCCCTTCGCTTGCCACCAGGATACGCGATCTCGTGAAGGGGCAGAACTTAATCAGAGCCCGGAGCCTTATCATGCAGAGCTACGGCAACTACGTCTACGTCAGCCCCTCCCAGATAGACGCGCGGGTGCTCTGGTTCAGCATCAACCAACTCCCCGGCGACCCTGCGCGAATACAGGTAGAGCCTTCAGGTAGCGCTCCCGAACAACCTGTACAGCAGGCTCCACGCACAACAGATCCGCGTACTCCTCATTAGTTCCCATGAGCGAGAAGGCCAACCGGATTATTTTTGGGGATAACCTGCCTGTCCTTCAGGCAATACCCACAGCCTCTGTGCAGCTTATCTATATAGACCCGCCATTTAACACGGGCAAGCGCCGACAACACACTGAGATGAAGAACACGCGCTCCGAGGATGGCGACCGCACAGGCTTCGGCGGACAGCTTTACAGCACCACACATCTTATCACGCGCGCTTACGAAGACAACTTCAGCGACTATATGACCTTCCTGGAACCACGCTTGCTGGAAGCATATCGCGTGCTCGCGCCCACCGGCAGCCTATACTTCCATATAGATTATCGGGAGGTACACTATTGTAAGGTGCTTCTCGACGCCATATTTGGGCGAAGCAGCTTTCTAAACGAGATAATATGGGCTTACGATTACGGTGCGCGTACCACCAGGAAATGGCCGCCCAAGCACGATAACATCCTCCTCTACGCCAAAGACCCACAGCATTACACATTCAACTGTGACGCCGTGGAGCGTATCCCATACATGGCCCCAGGCCTGGTCGGGCCGGAGAAAGCAGCACGGGGTAAGCGCGTGACCGATACATGGTGGCACACGATTGTGCCCACAAACGGCAAAGAGAAAACCGGCTATCCAACTCAGAAGCCTGTAGGTATACTAAGGCGAATCGTCGCAGCCTCCTCCAACCCAGGCGACACAGTGCTCGATTTCTTCGCCGGCAGTGGCAGCACAGGAGCGGTGTGCCTAGCACTGGGCAGACATTTTATCCTGGTCGACAACAATCCCGCAGCGTTGGAGATCATGCAGCGTCGATTTGCGAGCGCAGCGGGGATAGAGTGGGCAGATTATAACCCTGCCGCGCACGCGGATGAGCCTCCGTGTGGGGAAAGTCACCCCTGAAAGCCATGGGGCTGGATGTTGGCAAGCGCCGCATCGGGCTTGCGGTGAGCGATCCGCTTGGCCTGCTCGCCCGGCCTCTTGAGACGGTTATGAGCGAGTCGTTAAACAGGGATGTGGCACGTATATCAGCTATAGCCCATCTCCACGAGGCCGAAGTGATAGTAGTAGGCGACCCGCTCCACATGAACGGCGACGCCGGCAAGATGTCCACCCGCGCACATCGGTTCGGTGATCTCCTGGCCCAGGTGTCAGGCATGCCTGTGACCTATTGCGATGAGCGTCTCACCACGGT
>JALYYZ010000205.1 GCA_030945985.1 Chloroflexota bacterium | reverse complement strand
GGCTCAACGTAAAGGGATAGACCGCGCCGGCCCTGGCGAGCACTCAGGAAAAAAGCTGTTCGCTACTATCTTGCTCGCCTGGCCCCTTGTGATCCTGTTGGGTGAGCGGTAGTAGGGCCGGTTCTGGGCGTCACACGGCTCGGATTGGCCCGTCTCCGGGTTGATATCACCACACGCGTAGCCTGATACTATATTTCGTTCGCCGAGTCTGTTGCTGTACAGGTCAAACAGAGACTCAGCGGCAAAGACCGGCGTAGGCACGTCGTTGAAGCCTGCAGCGTTCGAGACGACCTTCGCCAGTTGGCCACGAGAAGCGTTAGCAGAAGGCCGGAAGTAGGGCCTGTTTGCCGGCGCGACGCAGGGCTCACCCGCGCCGCCACAGGCGTAGCCTGACATGACAGAGTGGTTCGAGAGCCTGTTGATGTAGATATAGAAGGGGCTGCCGGCGGGTATATCTTCATAGATCTGCACACCTGGGTCTTCGTTGAAGCCTGCCGAGTTGCTCACTATCTTAGAGATCTGCCCACGGCTGATGAAGCTGCCTGGACGGAAGTATGGCGCGCTGGAGAGGCCGACGCAGGGCTCACCCACGCCGCCACAAGCGTAACCGCTCACTATCCCGCGGCAGACGAGGCACTGCACGTAAGGATAGAAAGGCTGTGCGGGCGACACATCGGCAAAATGGGTCAGGCAGGCTGTAGCTGTTGATGTAAGAGTAGCAGAGGGCACACCTGTAGACAACGATGTAGCCGTAGCTTGCGCAACTGTGGAGGTGGAACTCGGCGTCGCAGACGTAGGGATCGACGTAGGTTGAGTGGCAGTCGGTAGGGGTTGGGTTGGAGTGGGACTCGGCGACTGAGGCGTGGTTGTGGAGGGGGACTGAGTTGCTGTGGAAGTGGAAGCAACAACTGTTGGCGTAGCGGTGTTGGACAGTGCGGTGCTGGTAAAGGTGGCAACCGGAGTGTTTGTGCCGCCTCCACCCGAGGAGATGAGGCCCTTCGATACCAGTATATCCTGGTTCCCTGAGCGGCTATCATTCCAGGCTACATAAACCGAGTCCTGCGCGGTGTCGAGACCCCAATAATCCCCTGCCGCATTACCGCTTCCGGGCGGGAACCCTACATCCATATTCTGGGATTGCGTGCTCACACGAGTGTCAGGATCCCAGGTAGTTCCACCATCCGTTGACGACGAGTACCAGCTATCAAATAGGTGGTTGGCAGGATCGAGCCGGCGATCCAGCCAGAAGGCATGCAGGCGACTATCGGCGCCCACGGTAATCATCGGGGTGATGTGGTCACGTACGATACCCGTAGGGTCATGGCTGAGGCGTGCAGGTGTGGACCATGTCGTTCCTCCGTCAGTGCTCTTCACATAGAGCACATCTGTGCCGTCTGTGGCAAAATTGCGGTTGTCGGTCCAGGCGGCATAAAGGGCGCCCGTGTTGGGGTCGATTGCCGCGCTGATAATCGAGAAGAAACGGAATTGATCGCCGGCACGGATGGGGCTCGCGGCCTGCATCGCCTGGGATACCGTCTGCGGGCTGGACCATGTGATACCGCCGTCCGTTGACTTTGTAAGCTGTACAATACCGTTGTTGTTCGCGCCCCATTGGTACATCATGAAGTTGTAGACGGTACCGTCGCTGCCCACAACCGGGTAGGCATATTCTGTGTTGTTGCCACTGATCTGCTGGCGGCTCGTCCAGGTGAGACCGCCATCCGTCGAGTGCTGCTCGTTCACAGTGGCCGCATTCGGCGCGTACATCATATACATGCGATGGTAAAATGGGCTGGCAGGGTTGTTATCTATGGCAAACCAATCTTTGTCATCAAGGTAAGGGTCGATAGGATTATTCGCCTGCACGGATGGGCTATGCCAACTGCTGCCATCGTCATCGGTCCATGTGATGTAGACCCCTCCCTGGTCGCCGGCAGGCGCACGCACCCCCAGGCAGGCGACGTATATGCGCCCGTCATCGCGGGCCATGACCACTCCATCGCTCTGATTATTGAGCGCGCCGGGGATGCCGGGGACCTGCAGTTGCCGGCCCACGGGCCACGTAGCGCCGCCGTCGGTCGAAGAGTCGATCCACATCTGTTTCACGTTGCCGACACGGTAATCTTTGGACGTCACGACCACCGTGTTGGTATGCACTCGGCTGACAGCAAGGGAAGGTTCATGCTGACCGTACGTGGTGCTATCGGAGTTGGCCCGCACATTGGGGCCGAAAACAGTGGACACAAGAGGGGAGAGGCTGCTAAGCAAATTGGAGGAGCGTTGCACAGATGAGGCGGCCCAGACAATGCCGGCGGGCGTCGAAGCGCGGGCAGCAGGCAATAAAAGCAAAACGAAAACAATACCAACCAAAGCGCTCACAATGGCAAGTCGCCCGCCTTTAGACTGGTAGAGACGGGAGGAAAACATATAGCTATTCCCTTCGTGTGAATATAGAGCTTGGAGAATTATACCATTACGGCTGGAGGAGAGGCCCGTGCCGCATGTCTCGCCGCAGTGCAGATTGCATTGACAACTTTTCAGCGTCCAACGTATACTCTCAGAGCTACACCCGACACGGGTGTGCGCTGTTTGTTATGCCTCAACGAGGAGGATCTGGCCTTGATGACAACCCCCGGTAGCGCCGTGCATATTGCAGGCAGTCCCAACGGCAAGCAAGCCCAGGCAGGCAACGGCCGGCCCGGCGAAGAGGAGCAGGTAGCCTTTGTAGCGGAGCTACGCAAAGAAGCGGTCCAGCGATACAGGCCCATTTTCCTCGCAACTTCCTCGCCCATACGTACAATGGCCCGTATGGTTAGAGAGGTGAGTGAGAGTGCCTGCAAAGCCGGGATATCACCCGATGTGCTGGCGCGCGAGGTTGCCAACCGTACTATAGGCGACGTAAACGTACGCCTTATCACAGAGAAAATGGGTGGTGTCGACTACACTACTATAGGAGAGGACCTCGGCCTGATATTGCCCGGTGAAACTATTGGAGGGCGCACCAGCGAAGGCGCCGTACACCTCGAGCTGAACAGGCGGCAAGACGAAATAGAGAGCCGGCTGTTGCGTGACTACAACTGGGATATGCGCGTGTATGACGTCTTCGGGGTGGGCAACCCGCTACTCAGGGAAAAGCTGGCCGCCAGGTTCGAGAAAGCCTGGGGCTTGCCTACCGATCCGGAGCGCACCTTTATCAGCATCGGCGCTCTGGACGCCCTTTATAAGACAATTCTATCGATCGGCTACTGGTTTAAACAGAAATACGGCTCGCCCGCTACTTTTGGCTTCCCAGCGCCCGGCTTCGCTGTTGTGAACTGGCAGGTGCAGATGTTCGGCCTGAAGCTGATGAAGATACACACTGAGCCTAACAGCCACTTTAAGCTCACCTACAGCCGGATGAAAGAGGCGCTCGCTGCTGATCAGCAACTTCGCTTGCTCTACCTGACCGTCAGCAACAACCCCACCGCTTTCTCTTACTCCTATGACGAGTTGGGCGAGGTGTATCGTGCCCTGGAAGAGGATGGCCGCGAGTTGGCGGTGCTGGCCGACCTTGCCTATATCGGGACCGGCGATCCCCAGGAAGACAAGAGGCGGATGCAGTCATTCCATACGCCTTTCGCCCTGCACAATACGATCTTTATAAACTCGCTCTCCAAAGTGTTCACGCTGACGGGCGATAGGTGCGGGTGGGCATCGTTGGAGAACCCTGAGTGGGCTGAACTGATGCGGGCAGCATGGAACAATACTACAGCAGGCCTCCCTGCCGAGTGGCAGTTGCGCTTCACAGCCTACATCGAGTGGTTTGATGAGCACCCCGAGATACAGGAGAAGATAAAGGCGCTATACGATCTGCGCAGAGAGGACTTCCGCAGGCAACTCCAAGAGCAAAATGCCCACCTGGATATCTTCGAGAATATAGGCATGGACGACCACGCCACTATCTATAACTGGAGCAAGCTCAAGCCTGGCGAGGACGCCCTTTCTCTGTTTGAGAAGACAGGGATAGCAGGCGTCTCGGGTAGCGCGTTCGGCTACGACGACAGTTATATACGCTTTTCGGTCGGTTTCATACCGGCACAGATATAGAATATGCAGGACTTACGCAAATCAGTCACTAAACCAGATCTGCTCAAGCGTACGGATGCGTAAGTCCTAATACGTATGGAGTACCGTCCAATCCAGCGCATGCTACGTATGTAGTTTAGATGCCGAATATGCTACATTCAATGGGTGGAACCCGTCCGGCCTGTGGATCGTTCCATCTGCATAACCTTAGATAACTTCCTATCTCGGCATGCATCATGTCTGTTCCCCAACAAAGGAGACCACGTTGCGCAATAAACCGGTAGCTCTCTTCTCGACCATACTGATCCTTTTACTGCTCCTCTCAGGCTTCATAAGCAACAATCACGCTCAGGCGAGTGCTCCCGCCCAGGAGCACCCACCCGTCCCTGCTGTGCCTAGCCCGACCGCAGGGGACCGCACCTTCAAGGAGACAGGCTTTACCGTCCCCGCAGTCTTTATCAAGTATTGGGACGCTAACGGTGCGCTGCCCATTTTCGGCTTTCCAATATCGGACGCGCACCAGGAAGTGAACCGCACAGACAGCAAGCTCTACCTGGTTCAATATTTCGAGCGTAACCGCTTCGAGTATCACCCCGAATTTGCGGACACTCCTAATGAAGTGCTACTTGGCCTGCTGGGGGCGGAACTTACACGCACGCGCACCTTCCCCACTGTAGACTACTTCCCAGATACAGCCGGTAAGGTCTATCTCGACCCTACCAAGCACTCGCTAGCCGAACCTTTTCTAACCTATTGGCGGCAGCATGGCGCTCTCGGTATATTCGGCTACCCGATTTCAGAACCTTTTATGGAAAAGAACATCACCGACGGTAAGCAATACCTGGTGCAATATTTCCAGCGCAACCGCTTTGAACTGCACCCGGAGAACCAGCCGCCCTATAACGTGCTGCTGGGATTACTGGGCAAGGATTACATGGAGATCCTCTCGGCGGCAACCGCCTGGGGGCTACCTGCAAAAGGGGCTCCCCCTGTTACCGACGCTATAATGAAGCCCACCAGCCCGGTAGTGGGCGGTCGTTTTCTTAGAGGGCCCACAGTCGGTAACGGCATGATTATACAAGGCTACTACCAGGATAAAGAGCGCGTCGCCAACCTGGTGAACGACCTGAACTTCACCTGGATGAAGCAACAGGTGGAATGGAAAGGAACAGAGACGCCCAAGGGTACATACTTCTTCGATGAGCTTGACAAGATAGTCGGTACCGCGAAGGCCCACGGCGATAACGTGATGCTCTCGGTGGTAAAAGCGCCCGATTGGGCTACAGGTGGCGCTAGCGGTTATCCTAAGAACCCGGACGACCTTATGGACTTTATGAGAGCGCTGGCAACTCACTACAAGGGGAGCGTGGGCGCCTATGAGATATGGAATGAGCAGAACCTCTCCGGCGAGACGGGCGATGTAAATCCTGGTCGCTACGTCGAAATTCTTAAGGCGGCATATATAGGCGTAAAGGCCGGAGATCCTAACGCCATCGTTATCTCGGGTGCTCTAGCCCCCACCGGCGTAAACGACCCAAAGGGCCAACGTTCCCCAGGCGCAGATGCTGTAATGCCCGACCCCTTATTCCTCGAGGAGATGTACAAATATAACGACGGCGAGGTCCGCGGCTACTTCGATGCCCTGGGTGCCCACCCGTATGGCTTCAACAACCCACCCGATACCAAGTGGCCCGACAATCCTAATAAGGCCACCAAAGATTACAGTACCCATAACTCTTTCTACTTCCGGCGTATAGAGGACCTCAGATCGGTGATGGAGAAGTATGGCGACGGTGTAAAGCAGATGTGGTTAACGGAGTACGGCTGGTGCAGCGACTACCGCCCAGATGGTTATGGCGAGTGCAAAGAGACCACACAGGACCAGCAAGGCCAATATATAGTGGGAGCTATACAGAGAGCCAAGCAATACTATCCCTGGATGGGTGTGATGTTCCTGTGGAATCTTAATTTCTCCGTCTTCCAACCCTGGTACACGGGCCCCAGCCACTTCAGCATCCTCAATGGCGATTGGAGTGCGAGGCCCGCATACTTCGCGATTAAGAATAGGCCAAGATAAAGCTTGCAGGAGGAGCATGGCCGAGGCCGACAAGCGCGGGCCTCGACCATGCTCTATTTGTTTTCTCCGAGTAGATGGAATTACACCTGTATTACTAAATCCGCTATCTTTTGGCATGGGAAAGCCCTTGACTCGCCTCCTCATATTTGTTATCTTTAAGGCCTAAACCCTGTGGTAAACTTCGGTCGTAAATAGGTTTTGATCCTAACTAGTTTTTTGGGAGCCGGCAGCGGAAGGGGCTGCGTACGCCCGTAAGGGTAACGCAATAACCTGAAGAATGGCACCCACCTGCGATGAGCAGGTTCAAAACCTCTACGGCCTTATCCCAGGGTTTTTAATTTTAACTTCACGGCTCCTCTATACCTTCCTGTCCAGCCGGCGACCGGCCTGATGAAGAGTCATGCTAATCACCTTGATAGGTCCTGAGCGTTTTTTTGTAGCCCAGGCCCTCCACCAGTATATAGCCAGGTATAATGGCGACACCTCCGTAATGGGTGACTTCAACCTCACCCGTCTCGACGGTGCCCGCGTTACGCCCGACGAGTTGACCAGGGCTGTGCAGGCGATGGGCTTTCTGGCCGAGCAGCGCGTGGTAGTTGTAGAAGGTCTGCTCACAAGATTTGGCGCCGGCAAGGCAGGAGGAGCTGATGAGGCGCCGCCAAAGGAGCAGCCACGAGGCCGTGGGCGCAACGATCCCAGCCTGGCCGACCAGTTTGGCTCTGTGCTCGCCTCCGTGCCCGACTCGACCGTGTTGATAGTGGTGGAGCGCGGCACTGTCGCCAAGAACAACAGCCTGCTGAAGGTGGCAGGTAAGTACGGAAAGGTGGAGGAGTTCCAATCGCCGAAGGGAAGCACCCTGGAGCGGTGGATAGGCGAGCGCGCGCGGTCAGCAGGGGTGCGCATCACGCCGGGAGCGCAGTCGGCCCTGGCGGCATCGATG
>JALYYZ010000191.1 GCA_030945985.1 Chloroflexota bacterium | reverse complement strand
ATCCTGGGCGACCCCATCGAAATATGCTTTTACTCTCTCGCTAGTGGGCATGAATGATCTCCTCTAGACAAACCATATTGCTTTTTATATACAATCCAGCTCTGGCCTGCAGCTTATAGGACGCCTCCTTATTATATCTGAGCAGCACTGGCCCGTCACTTGAATAACCCTGCCCACACCAATTTAGAAAAGGAGCATGTACCTCAGAAGATAGATGCTGTCCGCGATACCCTTAGCAGGGTAGTGCACGACTACAGCCGTGAGGCTGCTTTACTGCTATTACTTATGCTTGTGGCATAAACGCACCATACAGGGTGGGGCAAATTAACCGATGATCAACCGGGCGCCCACGAGTGTCAGAGCTGCGGCCAGCCCCCTGATAATCCAGCGTCCCTGCACCCGGTGCGACAGTGCCCCGCCTATTTGTGCCCCGATTGCCGCGCCAAGTCCCATGGCGGCGGCGGGGCCAAGCTCCACGTTGCCAATGAGGAAATGGCTCACGCTGCCCGTAATAGTTGATATGGAAAGAATGAAGTGTGATGTAGCGGTCGCTATGTGTGCGGGAAAGCCAAACAGCGTTACTAACGCCGGCACGTGTACGATGCCACCGCCTATGCCGAGTATACTTGAAAGGAAGCCCACACCGAAGCTGAGCAGGACCCCCCAAGGCGTCGAGAAGCCGAAGTTGAAGGCCTCTCCCCGCGAGTCTACTATGTGGCGGACAGTCCAGCCCCAACCTGGCGGACCGGCGGGCCTTAGGCTGCTTTCTTGTTCGCTTGAGGGCTTCTCCGGCCGCCACATCAAGTAGATGGAGACCGCAATGAGCAGCACTCCGAAGACGAGGTAGAAGGTGCGCCCGTTGATAAGGTCAACTATATACGAGCCACCTATCGCCCCGGGTACGGTAGCCAGGGCAAACTGCCAACCTGTTCGGAAATCTACGCGTTTCTGCCGCCAGTAGGCCACCGAGCCGCTGGTGGCGTTGGCGGCGACTACGACAAGAGATGTGCCAACAGCTTTTTCGTGCGGCCAGTGCAGCACGAGCAGCAGCACAGGCACAATGATAAAGCCACCGCCCGCGCCGATGAGGGTGCCGTAGGCTCCTACAACCAGGCCGAATAACACGAAGAGCAGTAGCGCCACCAATGGATCCATAGCTTACTTATCTCCTTCCCTCTTGTCTGCTTATCCGCTTATCCGCCTGTCACAACCTATCTGGTGGCCGCTGCGCGCCTCGGTGATGATCCCGCTCTTCGCATTCCGCACCTGACTGAAGCGCTTTTACTTGCCTGACCTCTTGGTTGCCACACCGGCAATGTGAGGCCACACAACGGGCACCGGTACACTGAAAAGATTGCATTCCACCTGAGCAAACCCAGCCCGCGCTATCGCGCCTGCGGTGTCGCGATCGGGACGGCACCCATCGCCGAGAACCCTCCACGCGGGTCGCACCCATCTCTGGATACGTCTGCTCCAGGTTCTCTTGGGAGCGGCCACATGCTCGATGAAAATAAAGGTACCACCTGGTCGCAGCACCCGCAGAATCTCACTTAATACTGAGGCTTGGTCATCCACAGAGCAGAGCACCAGCGTGCTCACCACAGCGTCTACGCTGCTATCCGCGACATCTAGCGCTTCGCCCACACCTGACCGCAGGTCAATGTTCATGCCCAAACGCTTTGCTTCTGCCCTGAGGTAACTGTGCATGTAGATGTTTGGCTCTATCCCGATCCAGCGCACGCCCTCTGGGTAGTAACGGAGATTAGTGCCTATGCCTGGACCGATCTCCAACACCGTTCCGTGCAACCCGGCGAAGAGCCTCTGCTTATGGTGGGCTACCAGGCGGTCGTGGGAACCTGCGTATTGAGCAAATAGTGCAGCAAAGAACCGCCTAGAGAGACCGGATCGCTTTGCCTCTATGGACCTACCCATAAATCACCAACGGCCACCGACTGCACGGATATTTCTGACTGAGAATGGCTCATCGAACGGTCGATCGAGCAAGCACAAGTCAGGGACAGTGCAGCTGCAGGCACGATGCAGGCTGCAGCTTGCACCCAACCCCACATGCCAATGAGCGGCATCACACCGACAGCGAAAAACGGCAGCGGCTGAGACGATGCGGAGTAACCTGCCATCCATGCCGGTCATAGAGTGATCGAATAGTGATCTTTTGAATTCTATTTTTGCGCCTCCTGCTTGGGGGACTTTGCACAAAGCTCCCGTTGCGAAACATCTTATACCCAGATGCTCTTTATGCCTCGGTTATTTGTTAGCCGGCTGCTGTACACTTGCCTCTGCGTCATTCATGTGCCTGAGGCCTTCGTCAATCCACTGGCGCAGGTCATCAGGGCGCATAGCTCCAGCACCCTGCGCGTACACAGTTCGACCGGAGATCAGCATAAAGGTCGGGATGCTCGCTATGCGCAGGGCTCCCGCGATGTCAGGGTTCTCATCGACGTCCAGCTTGGCGAACTTGACTCTCCCGCTGTACTGAGGGGCTACCTCAGTAAAGATAGGGCCCATAAATTTGCACGGCCCACACCACTGAGCCCAGAAATCGACCAGCACAGGGATGTTGGCTTCAAGTACTTCTGTCGTGAAGTTCTCGTCTGTCACGATGTGGACTTTGCCGTCTGCGACGCTGGTCTCCGGTGTAGTCTCGGTCCTGGCTTCCATTGCGTTATTCTCCCTTTCGCTCTATGAGTTTCGAAAATATCGTTAGCGTTGTCGCGAACTACCTGGTTACAGGCACGCCGCCTGATTGCCGGATCCACACGCCTTATAACTCTTCAGACTCCAGCCGGTGCAGTGCGCTCCTCAGCCTGGAGCGAGCCTCCTGCGCCACGCTCTCAAGCTCCTCGCTTTGCGCTATGCTCAGCATGGCGAGCGGGTCTGCCATCTCGACTCGTGTCTGATTTCCCTCCGCGTGGACGATCACGTTGCACGGTAGCAGCAAGCCAATATCGTGCACTGCCCCAAGCGCGCGGTGAGCCAGTTGCGGGTTGCACGCGCCGAGTATAACGTACGGCTCGAAATCGATGTCGAGTTTCTCCTTCATCGTCTGCTGCACGTCTATTGTGGTGAGGACGCCGAAGCCTTCTTCCTTCAGGGCGGCGGTTACCCGCTCTATCGCCTGCGCGACCGGCAGGTTTAGAGTTGTGCCGAAACCGTATTGTTGCTTACTCATCAATCTTCTCCTTCTGGATGTTACTTGCTCTTGAGTTGCTCGTTGCCTGCTGCCTGTTGCTACTCTTCGCTTCTATAACCCTGGCACACCTGGTCAAGTAGTCGCTGCTCCAGGTCACCTGGAAGCGGTAGCAATTGGTGGGTCCCGTACTGAGCTAACAACGCTACCAGTTCTGCTTCGCGCCGGCGACAGGTAGTACACTCGGCCAGATGCCCGGCTATCTCCTGGGTCAGAGCATTATCTTGATCATCAGTGTCAAGTGTGCGAATTAGGGTGGTAATATGCGCGCACACCTCGTTTGCCAAGCCGGTTTCCCTGTTGGTCATCTCTTCTCCTCCCCTGGCTCCACGTGTGGCTCCTACCTCTCCTCGATATAGGGTGCGAGTGCTACACGGAGGGCGAGCCTCGCGCGATGGAGGCGAACCTTCAGCGCTGCCTCACTTATACGGAGCGAAGCCGCAGCTTCGCTCGTACTCAGTCCCTCTACATCCCGCAGCACAACAGCCGCGCGCAGGGTCTCAGGTAGCGCCATTATCGCCTCGTCGATCAGATCGCGTAACTCTTTTGAAAGCACCTGCCCACTCGGCTCGCCCTCCCAATCGGCTAACGCTTCCACAACCTCTAACGCAGGAGGCTGACCGTCCTGAGAGTACTCTTCTACCAGTGAGACGGTCTCTGGAACGCGACGCCTCAGTCTCATCAGTGCAGTATTCACTACGATCCGGTGGAGCCACGACCCCAGGCTGCTTCGCCCCTCAAAGCGGTCTATCCGACCACACGCCTGGATGAAGCTCTCCTGTAAAACGTCCTCGGCATCGTCCGCACTCGCGGTGAGTTGAAGCGCCAACCTGTATAGCCTGGGCATGAAGCGCTTCAGCAGGCAGGTACAGGCCATACGGTCGTGCCGCCTTAGCCCTTCCAGTAACGCATCTTCGCTCAAGTAGATTGTCTGGTCTATCTCCCAGGGTTTTTGCATTCTCTCGTGTTAGCTCCTGCGCAGTGCTGTTCCGTTGGCGTATCCACACTTCTTTCTCTCACCGAGCACTATCCGGGCCGTCCGGCCAACCATCTCAGATGTTAGATGCTGCTTACCTGGGGAAGGTTACACTGTTGAGCGCGGTTCAATGATTTACTATCCGATATTTGGTCTCTAGCCAATGTCTGGTTGATGTAACCTTTGCAATCTGCAGCGCATCTAATCCAGCAGACGGCTACCGAGACAGGTGGCGCATATGGACAGGTACACCCGACCGGACGGGTAGCACACGTGATGGCATAAGAGGGTTTAAGGATATGTTGCTGAAACGTTTCTATCATGAGGGTCTGGCCCAGGCGAGCTATCTCGTTGGGTGCCAGGCGACCGCCGAGGGCCTGGTTATTGATCCCAACCGTAATATCCGGCAATACCTTGACGCGGCGGAGCGAGAAGGGGTGCGGATCGTTGCCGTAACCGAGACCCACATCCACGCTGATTTCGTCTCGGGCGCGCGCGAGCTTGCCCAAATAGCCGGCGCGCAGCTTTACCTCTCGGACGAAGGACCTGTTGAGTGGAAGTACGCCTACGTTGCGGAGGCAAAAGCGAAGCTGCTACACGAGGGCGACAGCTTCTGGGTGGGGCGGGTGCGTGTTGACGTGATGCATACACCCGGCCACACGCCGGAGCACCTATCTTTTCTGATCACTGATACCGCCGGCGCGGACAGGCCTATGGGCGTTTTTACCGGCGACTTCGTCTTTGTTGGCGATGTTGGGCGGCCCGACCTTCTGGAGAAAGCGGCAGGGGTCAGCGGCAGCATGCAGCAGGGGGCGCGACAGCTCTTTCAGTCGCTCCAGCGTTTCAAGGCGCTTCCCGACTACCTGCAAATCTGGCCTGGACACGGAGCGGGAAGCGCCTGTGGTCGCTCACTCGGGGCGGTCCCGCAGAGCACCACCGGTTATGAGAAGCGATTCAATTGGGCCTTCAACGTGGGCGCTGAGGAGCATTCTGAGGAGCATTTTGTGCGATCGGTGCTAAAAGGGCAGCCGGAACCTCCGCCCTATTTCGCACAGATGAAGCAGGTAAACAAGAGAGGCCCTGCCCCTGTACCCGCTAATGAGCTATACCAGGGGTCGCTGGCGGACCTTGAGCGGGCACTGGCCACGGATGGGCCGGTGGTAGACGTGAGGTCAGCTCTCGACTACGCTGAGAGGCACATCGCGGGTAGTATCAACATATCCGCAGGCAACGCGTTCCTTTCCTGGGCGGGTTGGCTTATGCCTTATGACCAGGAGATTGGCCTGATAGGCGATGAGCAAAGCGTACGGGAGGCCCACAACGAGATGTTGCTGATCGGACTGGACCAGGTGAAAGGCTACTGGAGCCCCGAGGTACTGGACGCGTGGAAGGCGTCCGGAAGGGAATTGTCCAGGCTTGATCGTCGTGGTGCCTCGGAACTGAAAGCGCTCGTCGAGCGACACGGGCTTGCCGGCGGCGAGGAGGTGGCTGTAGTAGACGTGCGGACACCTGAGGAATATAGGGAGGGTCATATCACCGGCAGCCTGAACATACCTCTGGGCCATCTCACAGAGCGCCTCAATGAGCTGCCCACCAATAGAACGTTGGTAGTGCATTGCGAAGGGGGTACACGCTCTCCTATCGCTGCGAGCATCTTAGAGGCGGAGGGCCGAACGAATGTAATCGAGATGAAGGACGGTTTCTCCGCATGGCAACGGGCGGATAACCACATAGAAGCTAACGTTAGATAGATAAGGGAGGCAATTTGATGCGTGGACTGTTTGGACGCAATAATCATAGCGACGGCGGGGACACAAAGGATAGGACTGCGAGGCCAGGAACGATAACCTCAACAGAGGTTAAAAAACTAATGGACGCAGGTAAGAGCCTGCAGATCGTGGACGTGAGAGAGGCGCAAGAGTACGTCGAGGCACATGTCGAGGGAAGCACATTGATACCTTTGGGCCAGTTAAGCACTCGGCTCGGTGAACTGCGCGAGGACCAGCCGGTAGTCGCCATGTGCAGGTCAGGCAACCGCAGCAGTGTGGCCGTGTCTATGCTGCTGCGAGCGGGCTTTCGGGACGTGAGCAATTTAGAGGGTGGGATCCTCGCCTGGGCAAAGAGCGGACTACCTGTAAAACGTGGCAAATAGGGGGTCGTGGCAAAGGGGCCGTTCCGCGACGGCAAGGGGCCCTGCCTGCAAAGCTCAAGGAGGAGAGCTTCGTCAGAATGCCCCAGGGTTGATGCTACTGCTGATAATGGTGGCTGACACAGTGGCATGGGCCGTTATCGCCTTGCTCACCTTTGCTCGTGAGCGTGATGGAGCATACTTTGCCTTCGCACTCGTGAAATCGCCTTCAGGGTGCTTGGTAAGCAGCTATGACTCGAACCCGGAGCTCGAGAGGACGAGAGGACGAGAAATCGGGATCAAACGGTGGCTACGTACCTAGGAGGGGCCCAGGGTGAGCCACACATAGACAAGATAAGCAGCAAGTATTACACCGGTTACAGCTACCGCAGCCAAAATGAGATAGAGCAAGGCATAGTGAGGTTGTGACTGCTCAGTATCTATCTCACGCTCCGTCACAAAGAAGCGGCGAGCCGCCAGTCCTGCCAGTATTGGACCCAGTAGCACCATACCCACACCTATGGGTACGGAGAAATGAGGTGTAGCTTCCTTCACCTGTCCAGCGGTGACGAGTTGCTCCAGGAAGATCCCGAAGCGGGCGATCACAAAGCCCAGCGCTGTCAGGCTCAACCCCAATCTGATCCAGGAGAGCAACGTCCGCTCGTTAGCAAGGTGGTCGCGCATGTGCCCGGCACGCCGTTTCTGTTCATCTTCAGTTGCTTCGGCTGGTGCATTCATCTGGTTTGATCTTAACATTTGCCAGGACCGAGGGCTGCCTTTTCCGCACCAAATGCTGCTGGGCTCTGCTGGGTTCTGCTGGGTTCTGAGTTCTGAGGCTTCCACCTATACGTTCTACCCCCTCCTGTAAGCCCTACGCTCTGCGCCCTCCTGTAGTTCTGTAAGCCTTACGCGCCTCTAAGAGCGGGCTCGCTGTTGAGCTTGTTTGTGCCGTAAGCTATAACGCGGTTGCGCCCCTGGTGCTTTGCCTTGTATAACGCCTTGTCTGCGGTGGAGATCAGCAACTGCTCAGAGATTGCGTCGCTGGGGAAGGCTGCCACTCCTATACTTATCGTCACATGGATCGGCAGCAGATTACCCATTGACCTGAGTGATTGAGACATATGGCCATGCAGGTGGAACTGGTGGGCCGCTACGGCCAGGCGGGCAGCCTCGGCTATGCGAGCCCCCTCCACGCTTGTTGTTCCTGGCAGGATGATCGAGAATTCCTCCCCTCCATAACGCGCCAGGCGATCAGTCGGGCGTAGCTCCTTCTGTATCACCCTGCTAACTTCCCTCAACACTCTATCGCCTACCTGATGGCCGTGGGTGTCGTTTATCTCTTTGAAATGGTCTACATCTGCGAAGGCGAGGGAGAGCGATGCGTTGTGCATGGCTGCCTGCCGTACACCATCGCTCAATATGTTCATCATCTCACGCCGGTTATACAGCCCGGTCAACTCGTCACGTATCGCCATCTCTCGTAACGCCTCCAGCATCTGGATGCGCTCAGTGACGTCTCTGAAAATAATGCTGATCTTCTTACCTTGGTCTCCCGCCTCGTGTACCGTACACGATACCTCCACAGGAAAGGTGGGACTACTAAACTGTAGAAAGTCTAGGCTCCCCGAGAGCTTGCCGGTATTCTGCAACTCCTCCAGCACATCCGTGACCTGCCTGGATGATAGCCCCGATCCAGCTTTACGCTCAGTTCCTGGCGGATGCTTGAGGAAGGCAAGCTCACCATGAAACTCGCCTCTGTTGTTCAGCTCAGTAAAGGCCCTGCGAGTACGTGGGTCGGCCTCATCAAGCACGGTGCCTATGGAGGTGCCGGTGATCTGTTCGGATGTGCGCCCAAGTATCGCACAGGCGGCAGAGTTTGCACAGAATATTGTACCTTGCATCGTCACGAGCAAGATGCCGTCGATGCTCGTCTCGAATAGTGACCTGTAGGGGAAGACGCTTTGTTCAAGGTCAATCTCAACTCTCTGAGCTGCGCCTGCGCCTGTGTCTATGTCTCTATGTGCATCTCTGTCTGCGTGTACGTCTGCATCGATCATTTAGGGCCTTACCTGGGCTCGGGGCTCGGGGCTTGGGATAATGAAATAGGTCGCGCGAATAGCGCTCACTCGTCCATCTGATAGGTTTCCATACGGTTCTGTGTAGCAGGGTTCTGTGTAGCCCTGCATTGCTGGATCCATACCGATTATATAGCAGGGGAGGTCGCTACTCAATAGACGTGACTCCTATTCTGCAAAGTTTATAGTACTATCCAAACGAAATCGGCATCAAGCGGTAGACGTTAGACGTTAGTCTGGCCATACGTATATCAATCAGGGCACCCACCCTCTCCATCCTCTTGTGGGCTCAAAGCGCTTCCGCGTCAAGTTACATTTGTCGTTTGCGGCAGCGTACCACAAGGTACACCGGTACAGGGTCAGCAGCAAGAGCTACATCTACCAGGGCTGAAGGTGCCTGCGGCTCGGCTACCTCCTCGATCACAAGGCTGTGGCTTATGAGCATGTTGAGGTAGGTGGACAGCGTACGATGGTTCGCGCCGACCTTTGATCGTAAACCTCCTGGTGGGCCACCAGCAAGCCACCACCCTTCATGAAAATAACCCTGATCGGCGGGCCAACTCGAGTTCGTACCCTTGGCTCCAGAACCTGGAAAGCACGGGTGGAGAATAGAGAAGACGAAGAATCCACTTGGGCTCAACACACGTGCGACGGTCGCTAGTGCCCCATCCAGATTGTCTACATCCGAGAGGCCAAAATGACAGATAACTCCATCAAAGAGTTCGCCTTCCATTGCATAGGGTGAGGCTGCATCGGCCTGTATATAGGCGATCCCGAGCGGTTCTGCCTGCTCGAGATTGCGGGCCTTACTCAGCAGGGCTTCAGAGATGTCTAGGCCAATGACCTGAGCACCTCTTCGAGCAAGTTCGCGAGCCATCCGCCCATGTCCGCACGCGAGGTCCAACAGACGTAAGCCGGAGACATTACTGACAAGGGAGAGTAGAGCTACGATAGCGGGATCCTCGTAGATATCCGGGGCAAAGGCTTCGTAGAAGTCGGCGAACTCATTGTATCTGGCTGGCGTACTCGTGTTGTTCACTGCTGCCCTGACGCTTCTTGGTGTTTCTGCATTGCAGAGCTATATTTTTATTCCGTGCTGCCTTGTGACAGTCTCCAATATAATGCACCTGTACCCAAACCACAACGCACATCTCAGCATTGCTAATACTTCCTGAGTGCGCTCGGCATACTGCTCGTAACGCCCTCTCAGATGTTGCTCCCAGTTAGGTGGCCGCCCAATGTACTGGCCGGTACTCTGTCCGGTAGCTAGCCGGTGTAACTTCGTGGCGAACACGGCAGCCCACCAAGCTACTGTCAGGCGGTGATAAGCTGCAGGGATTTCTCCGGGTGTTCCTGGAACCAGCTTACCTCCGCTGGTGCCTTCGATCTGTATACATGCTCCCAATGAGCTTTTCGCTCCTCAGCTGTACTTTCAGTTGCATTATCACCGGTCGCGGCTCTCGCCATAACAGCAGTGTCAGTCCCCAGAGGCGAGGCATCAACGTTGTTTATTATCGGCTTTGTCCCAGCTAACCAGAAAATCGCGACATTAGTAGTGAGCGGCTCGCCATGCACGTCGACCGACGTGCTGCTCTTTACGCATCACTGTGTGCCTACCCAACCAAACTCAACGTCGACCAGACCTGCGCTCTCTGTGTAGTGCCTAACCTGAGGTTCGGTGAAGCCAAGCCACACGTCCGCCATCTCCACCCGGAACCACTCGTTTGTGTGGCTATCCATATCGCTTATCACCACGCGCCCACCGGGCTTGACCACGCGGGCCATCTCCTGAACCATGCGCTGCGGGTCCGGTGCGTGGTGCAGCACCATGTTTGAGACCACCACGTCTGCGCTGTTGAGGGCCAGGGGTAGATCGTCTACGCTGCCCTGCTGCAGCTCTACATTAGAGAGGTTGAGCGCCCGGAGGTTTTGCTCAGCTACCGCGAGCATAGCAGTGGACGCATCTACACCTATCACTCGTTCGGCCATTCCGGCAAGACCAGATGAAAGAAAGCCGGTACCACAGCCCACGTCGACGAGTAATCTACACGGCTCGGAACGTGTCACAGCTTGTAGCATATCAGGCGACGCTTCCGAAGCAGAGATCCCGTGCACCAACCCTGCGGCCAGGGCGACTTTGTCAATCACTTCAACCCCGTAATAGGCCTGTCGCAGGGTGTCCCAATCCTGGGCAACTTCATCGAAATACGCTTTTACTATCTCGCTAGTGGGCATGGATGATCTCCTCGAGACAAACCTTATTGCTTTTACAGCCAATCTAAGTCTGGCCTGTACCTTACAGGACGCCACCTTATTATAGCTAAACAGCACTAGCCCGTCATTAGCATCGCCCTGCCCACACCAAAGTAGAAATAGAGCATGTAGCCAAGCAGATATATGCCTGCCGCTACCAAGAGCACTGCGCTCAGCTTACGTATATACGGTACAAAGCGGCGCAGCCACCGCGACACAGCCCCCTGGAAAAGCACGGCGCCCAGGGCAACAGCCAGCAGTACAGCACCCATCCCCAGGGCGAACACGGCGAAGATTGCCAGAGTCGCTATCGGTCCCCCTCCTGCTGCTGCCGCTCCACTTACCACAAATACGAACACCGGCAGGGTGCAGGCGAGCGAAGAGAGTGCGTAGCCCACGCCGTACAGGTACATCGCGAAGAGGCCTGCCTCTCCTCCCCTGCCTGCCATAAGGGCTGGCGCGCCCGGCAGTGAGAGGGAGATAGAGCGGCCTGTCAGCAAGAAGATCCCCAGCAGAATAAGGGATAGCGCCACCGGTATCATCAGGTATGGCGCCCAGTCCATTAGCGCGTTCAGACCCAGGCCCAGCAGGGTCCCTCCAATGATGAACACGGTCAAGAAGCCCGCAGTCGCAACACCGGCTATTCCGAGCGCCTGCCCTACACGCCGCCCTACCGCTACGTCCCCATAGTCCTGACTGTTCACACCCAGGTAGAAAGAAACGAGCGACGGCAGCATCGCCAGGGCGCAGGGATTGAGCGCCGCCAGCGTGCCCGCAGCGAAGGCGTTTGCCAGCAATAGACTGTTCATCCTTCGGTGACCGCCTCGCTCTTGGGCTTATACCCTACCCGCTCAACGGCCTCCCGCAAGGCGCTCGGGTCGGTAAGGGTCGGGTCAAAAACGACCGTCGCCGTTTGACTTTTGAGGTCGACGTTCACAGAACGGGCGCCCACCACCTCTTCAAGCTCGGCTTCGACCGAAGCCCGGCAGCCTGTTCAGTGCATGTTCAGGCCGCCAAAGAGGACCATCGCCTCTCCGGGTCCTGGCGCCAGGTTGTTATCAGGCGTCTGGGAGATACCGGCTCCAGGCTGCCCCTGCGGGTCTGTAATGTCCCTTTTCTTGAAACGGCCAAAGATGTTCATCTTTTCTACTGCCCTTTCGCCGCTATTCTCGCGGCTGCTACGTTACTGTTTCCAGCGACGCTTACGCTTTGCGAGTTCACCTCTGATCGAGCCAGTCGCTTCAATCTTAGAGAGTTACCCACTACAAGGAGGGAGCTGACCCCCATGCTGGCGGAGGCGACGATCGGCGGCAAGATACCGAGCGCCGCGAAGGGCAGCCCCAGGCCGTTGAATATGAAAGCGTAGACGAAGTTCTGCTTGATCACTCGCAGGCTGGCGCGACTCAAGCTGATTGTCTTGACCACTCCTCGCAGATCGCCGGTTATCAGGGTAACATCGGAGGCTTCAGCGGCCACATCTGTGCCTGTGCCGATTGCGATACCGATGTCGGCCTGAGCCAGCGCGGGGGCATCGTTGATGCCGTCGCCCACCATTGCGACCAGCGCCGTCTCTTCGCGCATACGCCACGGTGTCCGGCGCGGTAACGTGCCTTGTTGGAGCTTCTTGACCTCTTCAACTTTCTGCTGGGGGAGTACCTCGGCGATCACACGATCCACTCCAATCTGAAGTGCAATGGCGTGTGCCGTCCGTCTGTTGTCCCCGGTCAGCATGGTAACGTAAATTCCCATATTTCTCAGCTGCGCGATGGCCCACTTGGCCTCGGGTTTCACCGTATCGGCTATCGCGATCAGTCCGGCTATCGTGTCGTCCACTGCTACCACAACAACTGTTTTCCCGTCGCCTTCCATTGCTTCTTTACGCTCAGTCCATGCGGGCCGCGAGGAGACGCGATATTCGTCCAGCAGCCCTGTGTTGCCGATTGCTACCCTTCTCCCGCCAACCTGAGCTATTATGCCACGGCCCGTAATAGCTCTAAACTCATCAGGCTCGTCGAGCGTGGCACCTTTACCCTGCGCGCACCGGATGACAGCATCAGCGAGAGGGTGTTCCGATCCTCGCTCGGCGCTTGCTGCCAGCCGCAGCATTTCAACTTCTCTAAAGCCGGGCGCTACCAGGACGTCGGTCACCTGCGGCTCGCCCTTTGTCAGCGTGCCCGTCTTGTCAAAGACGATGTGGGAGAGGCGGTGCGCGTTTTCCAGCACCTGCCCACTCCTTATAAGGATGCCGCTCCGGGCCGCGTCCCCGGAAGCTACCATGAGGGCAGTGCCGGGGGCAAGGGTCAGGGCGCACGGGCACGATATTACCATCACGGCGACGGCGTGAGCTACCGCCTGCATCCACCGATCCGGGCCATTGTATAGCAGCGCCCAGCCTGCAAATACGGCCACACCCAGCACTAACACTACAGGCACCAGGTAGGTGGAGAGACGATCTGTGAACTCAAGTATCGGCACCTTCTCGCTCTGCGCCTGCTCTACCAGCTTGATGATCTGCGAGAGCATCGTCTCGCGGCCCAGCCCGCTGACCTCCACTTTAAGAAGGCCGTTGCGGCTGATTGTGCCCGCCGATACCTTGCTGCCCGGGAGCTTCTCGAAAGGCATGCTCTCCCCAGTCAGCATCGACTCGTCAACGGCTGAACTGCCGGACGTGACCACACCATCAATAGGGATCCGCTCGCCGGGCCTGACCACAACAGTGTCGCCATGGCGCACCTCATCGATTGCCACTTCGTGCTCGGTGCCCTCCCGGAGCACACGGGCCTTTCGGGGCTGCAGACTGATCAGGTTGTGGATCGCTTCGGACGCGCGGGCAGTAGCTCGCGTCTTCAGGTACGAGCCGGTGCTGATCAGGGTGATCACCATGGCAGCTATATCGTAGTAGGTGTTGGGGTTGCCGAACCCGAATTGCGCCACCACGCTGTACAGGTAGGCAGAACCTGCGCCCATGGAGATAAGCACATCGGCGGTGGCCACATGAGCGTAACGGACAGCCTGGTATGCGCCCAGGAAGAACTTGCGACCAACCCAGAAGAGGAGCGGCGTGGTGAAGAGGAAGCAAATGACCCGGTCCCACCAGAAATAACCGGTAAAGTAGAACTGCGGCCAGAACCAGCTTACCACCATCATCACGAACACCGGCGTAGCCAGCGCCCATGCGAGGACCACGCGCTTGCGCGACTCGCGCACCTGGCGCAGGTGGGCCTCTTCCCTGGTCTCCAGCGCTTCGCCCTCGTCCAGAGCGCCAAAGCCAACCTTCTCAACAACCGCCTTTATTCCCTTTGTTGTAATGACAAGTGGGTCGTGCGTCACCCGGAGCTTCTCGGTGGCAAAAGTAAGCTCTGCATCCTCCACTCCAGTGG
>JALYYZ010000129.1 GCA_030945985.1 Chloroflexota bacterium | reverse complement strand
CCTCGTTCCGCTCCTGCCTTAGTCTCACCCGCAGCGGAGCCTATTCGGAACGATAAGTTAAAAGGGCGTCGCTCTTTCTGCCATAATTAGCGCGAAAAACATGAGTCAGGAGCGATGGTATGTCACTCAGCAAATCTCTATATACAACGCAATAAGGAGCCGCCTACGTAGGAGACTCTGCCGATTTATTGGGCCGTCTTGCGGGTGCGCGTCATAGTTCCGCAAGCAAGCACAAAGGCCATTCCATTCCAAGCGGCGCTCAGACTGGGCGTGCGAAACTATGACGCGCACCCCGAAAGCTACAGTCGCACTTGGCGGCAACAGGTTACCATACGACGCATCTTACGCATGGGCTACATACCTGACAGCAGGCGACTACTGACATATTTATGCCTGGCCCAAGAGCGCTCACATACAACTGCGGCTGCAGCGTTAGAGCGCGAGGCTCGAGCAGACGTCTTTTCGATACTGCAAAAGGCTGGTGAAAGAAAGAGAGAGAAATAACAGATTTCTCTTTTCTCTTTACACTGCCGACGAGGTGGCTGAGAGGAGAGGTCGCGTGCTGCGGGTATGCTTTCTTTTCCACAGGTTGGGCTGCTCAACACATGCGAAAAGCTCGTTTTACACATCCACTCCACACCTCTACCCATATTATTCGCCAGGCTTTAGCAACATTCACACAAGTGCCATACCCTGTGCTAATATGAGGGTGTCAAAGGCGAAAAGGCTATCCGGGACGCATATTCACGATTTAAGAGCGGGAGAATAGAACATGTTACAAGCATCTGCATCAACTCTACCCTCCATCACCGACCTGCTTTCGAGGGGCAAGCAGGCAGCAATGTCCGGGCAGCGCGAGCTGGCCCGCGAGACGCTGGCCCACGTAGTATATCTCGACCCGGCTAACCCCGAAGGGTGGCTCTGGCTCTCGGGTGTCGTGGACGCGCCCGAGCAAGTGCGCTACTGTTTGGAGCGTACCCTCAGAATCGACCCGCAGAACTCCCGTGCCCTTCGCGGCATGGAATGGCTCGACTCGAGGCAAGCGGAGATAAATGAGGCGCGAGCAGCCGCAGAGAGGGTCAAACCCTATTGGCAGACCTCAAAGCCTAAGCCGCTACTCAATCTGGTCAAAGGCGTCTCCACAGCGGCTACAGCCTCGGGCGAGACGGTGCGCAAAGAGGCAAGCTGGACATCTGTCGGCCTTACGATGCCCCACACCCGCGTTTCTCGATCTAATGCTCCCACTATGCCCGTCTCCCCGGCCACCCTGGAGCACTTAACAACAGGTTCACATGCGCTCCCCGATCGCGCCTACCGCGAAGATGTGCTTGCCGCCGATGACGACCTGGCCCCGCGCTTTGTGACCAACCTGGCCCTGCACAACCTCCTCAAGGCGGTCTCACGCGTCACGGGTGACGCCGGCCTGGAGATTATCCTGAAAAACGCCGAGTTGGACCTAAAAGGCCATGTGCCGGCAGCCGACGAGGAGCCTGCCATCAACTACACCCGCTTCAGCGCACTCACCGAGAGCATGGAAGATTTCTACGATCATGCAGTCGAGGCGATGGAGATGAAGGTGGGCCGCGAGATGTTCCGCCAGGAGCTTGCCACCAAAGGCATATTGGCCGCAATGAAGGGCATTACCTTCAAGCTGATGTCCCCCGAGAAGAAGCTGCACACTATCCTGATGGAGATTGCCGACGCTCACGCCCGCATGGGTATGGAGGCTTTCTTCGAGGAGCAGGAAGGCGGCTATCTCTTCGGCATCGAGACATGCCCCTACTGCTATGGCCGCCTCACTAATGCGCGCTGCAACGTCACGGCAGGGTTCATCGCCGCCGCGATAGAGTGGGCCACCGGGCGCGCACTCTCCACAGAGGAGATCACCTGCCGAGGAGTGGATGAGTCGCTCTGCTCTTATTGGATTGCGTTGGGGTAGATCCCTCCATGCACCTCTGACCATTCCTCTTTGAGCCCACATAGACAAGAAAGCCAAGAAAAGCCGCAACCTAGAACGGTTACGGCTTTTCTGTTTAGAAGAAATAGGCAAGAACACCCTCTAGGCAGGCGACGGATAATAGCTACCCAACCATTTTACCCAGCGAAGCTGGCTTTCAACTGCGTTGTACAGCTGTTCGTCATCTGTCCACAACTCACGATTATACATCTGGGCAATGGCTAGATAAGCCGTGTCGTCAGGCTCTTTCTCTGCGCTCGTAGTTTGAGGATAGCGTCTTGACATCTTACCGTCAGCGTAGTGGATCCGATATCGATGATGCGACACCCAAAATAGAAAGCTGGCCGCGATCTCGATTCAACGAGCAACCGCAAGGGACGTAGGAACGTTAGTCAAATAAGAGCGCCATTGCGACCAGCTCCTACTGGATGGGCTGAATGGGTAAAAAGATGCCTCCTGGGCAGCAGGCATGTACAATAAAGGCTGAATAGTCACACTGAGGTCATCTATGCGACAACTTTTCCCACGGTATACCCTGCATCAGACGTTGTGGGTCAAGGCCGTGCTTGTCTCTTCCATCCTGCTGCTATCGCTTCTCCACGCAGCCACACACGCGCCTGTTCACGCGCAGGACCTGCCGCCTACCCAGGCTGCTACGCGCACCTGGATCACGCCCAGGAACGGCAAGCCTTTCTTTGTTGTGGGCGCTAACTACGAGGGGCCTGTGGATCGGGCCTGGCAAATGTGGGACGATGACAAGTTCAGCCCTGACCTCATAGACGCCGACTTTGCCCGCGCCAGGTCTATCGGTGTGAACACCATGCGCATCTTCGTGCAGCGCACCCTGCGCGACAGTATAGACGCCGGCGACTTCTCGAAGCTCGATACGGTGGCAGGCATTGCCCGCAAGAATGAACTCTCCCTGATCCTCACGTTCACCGACTGGCCGGAGCCTGATCTTACAAGGGCCGGCAACCTGAACGGGCGCATCGCCGCCCACCTGCGCAGCGAGCCTGCTATCCTGGCTTATGACGCTAAGAACGAACCGCAATTCACCGACATTGTTGGCTCCATCTACCCGACAGGCACCCTGGTTCCCATGCAGACACCTGACCTTGTGGCCCTCTATGGCGAGCGCATACCCAGGGCATCGATCGGTGATTACCGGCGTGGCGAGGGGAAGAATATCATCCCGGCCCGCATGACAGACGACCAGGCATACGCCGTAGGCAACTATTACAAGCTCTATCTGGAGTTCCTCAACGCGGGCGCGTCATGGGTCGGCACCCATTCCGGCACAACCACCCTCGACTACATGGACTCGCCGGACTCCTCCGCCTGGGCGCCGTTCCTGGGCGCTATGGATACCACCCTGCAAGCGTGGGTACAAGCGCAAATCGACCCTGTGCGTCTAGCCGACCCAGGGCGTCCGGTGACGGTAGGCTACAGCAACATCGTCTTCGCCAAGATGCCATCGAACAGGGAGCTCACTTTCTCCGCGCTCCACCGCTTCACGCCACATGGCTACTCCGGGCTCAGCGCATCGTTGCTGGTGCTCGACAACCTGCAGCGCACCTTCGCGGGCCAACCGTTGCTCCTGGAAGAGTTCGGCTACCCCGGCCAGGTGCGTAACTCGAGCGGAGGCATAACCGGCTACGATCCGCGCACCACCGCTAATCTCGAGTCGGCGATATGGGCCTACCTCTACAGCCGGGGCTATGCAGGAGGGGGCAAATGGATGCTCAACAATTATCCGGGGGGTGATGACCCTGCAGAAAACTCCTATGGCCTGTTCGACAATAGCGGTAAGCCCAAAGTCACCGCATTAGCTCTACGCCAGGTGACCAACCTCCTATCCCATTCAAGTGGCGGCTCGATGTCCAATCTTCACTCGGACTACAACTACGCGGTAGACTACTCATACGTCTCGCGTGACGCGTTGATTGTGGGAGGTAAAGTCTATACCGGCACCAATGTAACCTTTCAGGCCAACGCCCCGGCGCAACTCGTAGTGGGCACGCAAGGTGGCAGCGTAACTCTCTTTTCAACCGATGTCGCCACGACTACGCTCAACCTGCCGGGCATCTTCGGCATAGCCGTATCCGACCTGGGCCGGGTCAACCTGGTTGGCATCGACCCGCAGGGCCAACCCTGGACCCCATCGCAGCCCTCTATGTCGGGCGATTGGCTACAGGTGAGCATCTCCCCCCTCTACAGATATCGGCTCACCGTGGTGCCACGCGCCGTTGACCCGGCAGGAGCACAACCCGACCCCAGCACAGTATACTTCCCACAGACAGAGCACAATTTGAGCGGCGCCTTCCTTGACTACTGGCAGCAGCATGGGGGCCTGAGCATCTTTGGCTATCCACTCTCCGAGCCTTTCATCGAGAACGGCTATACAGTGCAATATTTCGAGCGCAACCGCTTTGAACTGCACCCCGAGAACCAGCCTCCATTCAATGTGCCGCTGGGAAGGCTAGGAGCCGACGCTATCGCCGGATCAGGTAAGAACTACCCCACCGTCGAGGCTTTTACCTCTACCTCTAACCGCCGCTACGTTCCTGAAACTAAGCATTCACTCAGCTACGCCTTCCTGGGATACTGGAATCGTAACGGTGGATTGGCCCAGTTCGGCTACCCGATCACCGAAGAAGTACGCGAAGTCAGCCCCACCGATGGCAGAGAGTACACGGTACAATATTTCGAGCGGGGTCGAATGGAGTACCATCCGGAGAACAAAGGCACCCCCGCCGAGGTGCTGCTGGGCCTGCTCAGTGTAGCCAACATGAAGAGCAAAGGTTGGCTTCCGTAGGGCAGCTTCATTAACCTTTTAGCTCTTGAAAGTAAAACAAACAAATCAAAACCCTGCGGGTTTTGATTTGTTTGTTTTGGAAATGAGCGCTCTTTCTCAGGAGGTCCATGAAGCCACACCAGCCAAAACGTAATATAAAGTGGAGAGCATCCAGCAGAACGCAGCAGAACACACTTGCGCCTTGTCTTATACTTGTATAAGAAGCAAGTGGCACGCTTGTTGCGGAAGCAACCGGCAGAGATCATAGTCGGAGAGGGAGGCGCTAATTGGCGAATGCAAGAAGGGCAGGCGAATCGGCCAGGGCAAAGAACCAGACCGTTCAAGAGTTTATCGCGGGACTAAGGCAGTTGGAAGCGACGGGCGACGGAGCAGAGCTGTTGAGGGTGTTCAGCAAGACCTGCACGATAAGCAACGGGCAAATGGACAAAGAGCTGGAAGGAAGAGACGGCGCCGCCCGTTTCTGGAAAGACTACCGCGACACCTTCCGCGACATCAAGTCACAATTCACACGCATAACCGAAATGCCGGGCGTGGCAGTGTTGGAGTGGACTTCCAGCGGCACGCTGAAAACAGGCGGCCCAATATATTATCGTGGCGTCTCTATAATCACCCTGGATGGCGACGAAATAGTAGATTTCATGGCCTACTTCGATAGCCGCCACTTCACAGCCCATACCCATATATCTATGTAGCATCACTGCGGACAGACTGTAAAACCAAACTCCAAAACAAAGAGCAAGAGGGCCGTCAAGCAGGCTTCTTGCTCTTTGTTTTGGAGGTCGGCACAGCACCGAGATAGTGGCTCTTGCGACTAAAAGGCTAAGAATAGCCTTGTCTTGTATAAGGTACTCACCTCGCACAATATGTGCGATTCCGTCGTGCTGACACGTGCGTGCTACGCACGAAAGTGGCTCTTGCTGCGTAAGGTGAGTGGTGAGTACGGTAGATCGAGAATAAGACCATTTCCACGCGCTGGAGGCCACTGGACAACCGGCCTGAATTCATAAGACGTGAGAGCATCTAGCGGGCGCTCAATACAATAGGCTCTCCGGCTGAGGTGCAAAGATCGGGTAGCTCGCTATTGCCGGCTTCACCTGGGAGGGGTGAAAGGCAGCGTTGTGGCACCGGGCGTCGTACCACCACGCGGCAAGACAAGAGCCGTCTGGGTTGCTTCGGCTGCTATCTCTGCTACCACTGTTGCGCCCGCATCGAACGAGGTGGAGG
>JALYYZ010000127.1 GCA_030945985.1 Chloroflexota bacterium | reverse complement strand
GCACTGTGCATTGTCCCGCTGTCAAGCTGCGTCCACCTCACTGTTGTGCCTGCGCTGATCGTCACGCTGTTAGGTGCGAAGGCGAACCCCTGTATGCTCACGTTCACCAATCCTGGTGTGCTCGTCGCTCTTGCCTCTTGTGTCTGTGTGCTACTCGGTACTGGCACTGCTGTCCCCGTTGTCCCGGCACTCGCTGTTGCTACTGACGTTCTTGTTGCTGTTGTTGCTGTTGTTGCTGTTGTTGCTGTTGCTGTTGTGGGGGTGGCTGCTGCTGGTGTAGGTGTAGAAGCCGGGACACTCTGGCAGTTGGGGAAGAATGTGTTGGCGTCTATCTTCGCTGCCTGCCCTCTCGTTACGTTGTTCGCGGCTCTGAACCATGCCCTGTTCTGCGCATCACATGGCTCACTACTCCCCATCTGCGGGTTCACTCCCCCACATGCATACCCTCCTATGTAGCCCCTCACTGCCAGGTTCTGTATCCATAGGTAGAATGGTGCGTCCGTTGGCACATCTGTGAAGTTCTGTCCGCTCTGTGGCTGTGTCAGCCCTGCTGCATTGGCTACTATCTTGGACAACTGTCCACGAGATGCATTGGCTGCAGGTCTGAAGTATGGCCTGTTCGCAGGTGCTACACACGGCTCGTCCGGTGCTATCCCGCAGGTGTATCCACCTATGTAGTTGTGCAGTGTCAATCTGTAGATGTAGAGGTAGAAGGTGTTGGCAGGCAGCACATCTTCGTACTGCTGTGGCGGGGTAGGTCCTGGGTCCTCTGAGAGACCTGCCGAGTTTGAGACGATCTTGGCTATCTGACCTCTGGTGATTAGAGCGCCTGGTCTGAAGTATGGATCATGGTTGGGGTTGCAAGGCTCACCGGCACTGCCGCAGGGGTAGCCACCTAAGATGCCGTTGCAGGCAAGGCAATGCACATAAGGGTAGAAGGATGAAGGGTCAGGTGCAGGTGGCTGTGGCACGTCTACAAAGCGGATCGTACATGCTGTTGCTGTTGAGGTGGCTGTACCCTGTCCTGCTGTCGCGGTAGTCTGGGCTGTAGCTTGTGTTGTGGAGGTTGTCTGCGCTGTTGCTGTAGTCATGATTGTCACACTTGCCACTGTTGTGCTTGTGGCTGACGAGGCTGCTGTTGTGCGTGTTGCACTTGCCTGTGTAGCCGAGGCAGTAGGTGTACCCTGGGAGGGGATGAGACCCGGGTCCGTGTAGGCACGCTGCACACTGCGCTGGTCAGTCCAGATAGGTAACACTCTACTATCGTCTCTGGCTACCGCGATTCCGCTGTAATCTCCGATAAACGACGACGGTACTCCCCCGACATCTGCCACTGCCTGGTTAGCTGACCATGTGAGACCACCATCTGTCGATTGGGTGTAGTACTCTCTATAAGGAAAACCATTTACAGGTGCATCTCTGCGGTCCATCCATGAAGCGTGAATTGTGCCGTCTGATCCCACGTCCATCCAGGGGAAGAACTGGTCCTTGCCCTGCACCGTGTCGTCATTGATTTTGACGGGTGTGGTCCAGGTGGTGCCGCCATCAGTGCTGCGGGTGAATACTATGTCAGCGTGCCACCCCATGACCCCCTGATATACAAAGGTGCTCTCGAAGCGTCCGTCACTCCACAAAGCATAGACCTGGCTGGGGTTCGTCGGTGATATACCTATCACTGCCTGGTCATTGTGCCTGAACCCGCTTGTAGTGCTGCTCCCATAGAGGTATTGGTAGCCGGCAACGGAGGAGCCTGTATATGAGATAGGCTGGCCTGTTACCGTTATGCTCGGGCTAAAGCTCAAACCACCATCTGTTGATCTGGTGAGCATCTGGTATGCAGGTATGCCGTTACAATTGAAGGTGCAATTCTGATACTGGTAGCTCACGTATAATGTGCCATCCGAGGCTGTCCTGGGTAGGGTGAATTGGTCCTGGTTGTGCGAAGCGTCGCTCAAATTGACGGGCGCGCTCCACGTTGTGCCCTGATCATCAGAGTAGGCGATCTCTTCTCTGTTATCAATGTAGTTGTTGAGATTGCAGCCTGCGGGCGTATGGAAGTTGGAGGCTGTGTAGTAAATCCTGCCTAAGTGCGGGCTGGTGGGGCTGTTGTCTGCGTAGACCCACTCTTTGTCAAAAAAGTGGTCAGAGGGGGAGGAGTCAGTAAGCGCTATAAAAGGGCCTGCAAAGGTGAGGCCCTGATCCGTGGAGCGCCAAATGTAGGGGTTGTCGGGGCAGCTAGAAGTGTTACCCAGTTCACCGAAGTACACTCTACCGGCCGCGTCGAAAGCTACTGTGGGGTCACCGCCACCACTTAGGCTACCAACATTCCATGTGACGCCACCATCTGTGGTTGTGAAGCGGCCTGTATTGTTGGCCCCTGCTACAAAGTTGAGGGGATTCAGGGGATTTGCAGCTATTGTAGTCTCGTTCCCACCCGAGATGCTCACATCTGTGCCGAACACAGGTGGGGCAAACGGTGAACGTGGCAAGTAGGGCGATCCCACCGGGTGAGTGTCTGCGGGACCTCCACTCTTAGCCCAATCGCCTGGAGGGGGCAGGGAGATTTTGCCGCCTGTACCATACCGCTGTGCAGGACCCAGCTTTGCGCCGGACCATGCCGCTGAATTCCCGGCAGAGCTTGCGCTCGACTGTGCATGAAGCTGGCCCTGCTGGATCGATATGGCTGCCGAAGCGCCGTTTATGCCCAGCGTAGCCACCGACGCGGCGAGCCCCAGGGCTGCCAAACTAAGTGCGGCTGCCAACCTGGGGCGCGTTAATCTACCATCTTTTGTACCCATAACACCCTCTCCTTCTCTGTATAGAGTAAACAAGCCGTTCTACATACTAAATACTAAGCGACTGGCTAAGCGACTGGAAAAGCGAATATAACGGTAAAGGTAAGTAACTCACCTTACGCGGCAAGAGCCATTTTCATGCGTAGTCAGCAAGTGGCAGCACGACGAAACCGCGCGCAAGTGCCATGTGAGTAAGCAAGAAGGATACTGCACTCTACTGACGGCGACTGGCAGAGCACAACAGTAGCCCGTCCGTAAAGGCCGGGTATGTAGGAGAACATGATAGCACCGGACGACGGACAGTGTCAAGCAGCAGGCGCGCCTGACTTTGTATCAGCCCTACTCGCTTGACGGGGAGCAACGCTTTGCCTAAGATAATCCCCTGTGTTATACTTGCGTCTGCACGCGTAAGGCGTGTAGTTTCTTAAGAGGTCTTACCCTGACACATGGAGCCTACGGCTCAACCTGCAACATCCAGCTCGCAACGCGCTTCCGAAGAGGTATTCTTGTCGGTGGTTATTCCCGCTTACAACGAGTCTTCTCGCCTCCCTGATGCGCTTGGCAAGGTAAAGAAATACCTGAACGGACGCGATTACTCCTATGAAGTGCTGGTGGTTGACGACGGCTCCGACGATAACACCGTCGAGGTTGTGGAACGGGAGGCCAAGAACCACCAACAACTGCGTGTGATACGCAACCCCCACCGTGGCAAAGGATATGCCGTGCGTACCGGCATGTTGCAAGCGAGCGGCAAGTATATACTCTACTCTGATGCCGATTTCTCGGCACCTATTGAAGAGGTGGAAAAGCTTCTACCCTACCTGCGGGGGCGGTATGACATAGCCATAGGCTCACGAGAGGGATTGGGCGCGGCGCGGTACGACGAACCGGTCTACAGGCATATTATGGGGCGTGTGTTCAACACCTTTGTGCGCCTGGTGGCGCTACCGCAGTTCAACGACACCCAGTGTGGCTTCAAAGCCTTCAGGCGAGAAGCATCAGACACTCTTTTCAGGAGCCTGCATCTTTACGGGGATAACGCCGCCGACGTGAAAGGCGCTATGGTTACCGGCTTCGATGTGGAGGTGCTTTACCTGGCACAAAAGTGGGGCTATAAGACGAAAGAAGTGCCTGTGAAGTGGTACTACTCCAAGGGCACCAATGTCAACCCCCTCCGGGATACCTTCCGTATGCTCCAGGATATTGCTAAAGTACGAAGAAACGATTTACGTGGCCTCTACCGAAAACGTCGCTAGGGAATGGGGCTTTATAACCTCAGAATAGCCGCTTCTTCTAGAGTTCCGTGCCGCTTTTGCGCCTTTCCTTTATAATTAACGATTGATGCATAACCCTCTAAATGGACCCAAAACCACCGGCGGTTTGCCCGGCGTTGGGCCTGTCAAGCATAAAACAAGGTAGGTTATGCATCAATCGTAATTAGGTTTGGCGCTTTTGCATCCCACGACGATAAACGCAATAAATAGACGCTACAAACATAGAGAAATATGACAAACAACCAACCTGAAAAGATATTCATAGCTGTAGCCTGGCCCTACGCCAGTGGCCCTCGACACCTGGGGCACGTGGCCGGAGCTTACCTGCCCGCCGATATATTTGCGCGCTACCATCGCATGAAGGGTAATCGCGTGCTCATGGTTTCCGGCAGCGACATGAACGGTACTCCCATTACCGTGGCCGCAGAACAGGCAGGCGTAACCCCTGAGACCCTGGCCCTGCGCATGCATCGCCTGAACACAGACCTGTGGCAACGTATGGGCTTCACATACGATCTCTTCACCGATACCACCACGCCTATACACCGCAAACTTGTGCAAGATTTCTTCCTGCGTCTCTTCGACAAAGGATATATCTTCAAGGATAGCACCAGCGCCCCCTTTTGCCTGGTGGACCAGCGCTTCCTGCCCGACCGCTACGTCGAGGGCACATGCCCCCACTGCGGCTTCACCAACGCGCGCGGCGACCAATGCGATAACTGCGGGCGCCCGCTCGATCCAATCGATCTTATAGACATACGCTGCAAGATCTGCGGCTCGCACCCCGAATTTCGCGAGACCGAGCACTTTTTCCTCGACCTGCCGAAAATAGAGGAGCCGCTGCTCGCATGGCTGGAGTCGAAGAAGGACCAATGGCGGCCTAATGTGCTCGCCTTTACCCTGAACTGGATCCGCGAAGGCCTGAAAGCCCGTGCCTACACTCGTGATATAGAGTGGGGCGTGACCATACCGATCGAGGGGTATGAGAATAGCGGCAAGCGAATTTACGTCTGGTTTGACGCGGTTAAAGGCTACTTATCGGCGGCCATGGAATGGGCGCAGCTCAAGGGCGACCCCGACGCATGGAAAGAATGGTGGATACAGGAGCCGGGCCAGGAGGCGCCGAGCAAGTCGTACTATTTCATCGGCAAAGATAACATCTCGTTCCACACTATTATCTGGCCTTCTATGCTGCTGGGTTACGGCGGCCTGAACCTGCCCTACGACGTGCCCGCCAACGAGTTCCTCACAGGAGAGACGGGAGAGAAGGCAAGCTCCAGCCGCGGAGGTGGCGGCGTGCCCTGGCTGCCTGATTACCTGGATAGTTACAAGCCGGACCCGATCCGTTACTTCATGACGGCCAACGCGCCCGAAACGCGCGACACTGTTTTCTCTTGGGCTGCCTTCTTCCGCCGCAACAACGACGAGCTTGTCGCTACCTACGGCAACCTGGTTCACCGCGTGCTAACTTTCGCAGCCCGCAACTTCGAGGGGCGCGTGCCGCAGCCTGGAGAGCTAACAGAACAGGATAGCAACCTGATCGCCATGACGACTGCTGCCTTCGAGCGAGTGGGGGACCAGATAGCCGCGTGCCACTTCAAGGAAGCCTTGCGCGAAATAATGTCGGTGGCGGCTTCTGCTAACCGCTACTTTGACGAGAGCGCTCCCTGGAAGATGGTGAAGACCGACCGCGAGCGTGCGGGTACATCGATCTACGTCTCACTGCGCGTTATCAACATGCTCAAGATACTCACCGCGCCCTTCCTGCCATTCTCGGCCCAGCAGCTTCATGAGATGCTCGGATATAGTGGGGACGTACACAGTGAAAGGTGGGCCGCGCCTGAACTGGAGGCCGGGCAGGCGCTTGGCACACCGGCTCCGCTCTTCGATAAGTTGGACGAGAAGATAGTAGAAGAAGAAAACAGCCGCCTCGGCACACCCTGGACAGACCCTGAAGGCCCCATAGGGGAGCAGGGGCCGCAGGAGCGCGTGGTAATATTCGAGGGGAGTGTCAGGACGCGCCGCGAACTAGGGCAGCCCTGGGCATAAAAAGGGCCAACAGCAGGTCTCATGTAAGCGCCGTCCCTAGTACCACACCAGCTAAATGGTGATGGTTTAGTGAATGTGTGAACGGGCTTTTTCCAACCCTCAAACCTTAGTTGGTCCGGTACTGGTCTGTTCTAATACCAACACAAAAGAGGATTTGCATATGAAAGTTCTAGTCACCGGCGGTTCCGGTTTTCTCGGTATCAATCTGATCAGGTACCTCAACCAGCGGGGTCATGAGATCGTCAATCTAGATATGTCAGACTTCGACTACGCGGACATGAAGGGTAAGATCACCTATGTAGGGGGCGATATCCGCAAACGGGCCGACGTCGAGAAGGCGATGGAGGGCGCTGATATGGTTGTCCACTGCGCCGCCGCCCTGCCACTCTACACTCCTGAAGATATCTACACCACGGATGTCGAAGGCACCCGCATGGTGCTCGATGTAGCCCACAAGAAGAAAATACAACGAGTGGTACACATCTCCTCAACAGCCGTGTACGGCATACCGGACCACCACCCGCTCTACGAGAATGATCGTCTTGAGGGCGTGGGCCCCTATGGGCAGGCGAAGATACAAGCCGAGATGGTTTGCCTCGAGTACCGTGGCAAAGGGATGGTAGTGCCTATAATCCGCCCCAAGTCGTTTATAGGCCCCGAAAGGCTGGGGGTATTCGCCCTCTTCTACGATTGGGCACTCACCGGGCATAACTTCCCGATGATAGGAAGCGGGCGCAACCGCTACCAACTGCTAGACGTGGAAGACCTCTGCCAGGCTATTTATCTATGCCTCACCTTGCCGGCGGAGATAGCCAACGACACTTTCAACGTAGGGGCCAAGAAGTTCACCACAATGAAAAAGGACTATCAGGCTGTGCTCGACTACGCAGGACATGGCAAGAAGATCAAAGGATTCCCTGCTGAGCCCGCTATCTGGATCTTGCGCTTCCTTGAGATGCTGCACGTCTCGCCCCTCTATAAGTGGGTCTACGAGACAGCGAGCAAAGATTCATTTGTCTCTATAGAGAAGGCAGAGAAGACGCTTGGTTGGAAGCCCCAGTATTCCAACCAGGACGCGCTGCTACGGAACTACAAGTGGTACGTCGCCAATCTCGACAGCTTTGCCGAGCAGTCAGGGATCTCTCATCGCGTGCCCTGGAAGCAGGGCGCAATTGGGATGCTCAAAAAGGTCTTCTAGTACCCTACCAGCAAAGTATTGATTGCTTCATGTTTCTCACATGGGTGAGAAACATGAAGCAAAGCAGTCAATCTTTAGCTGGTGAGGTACTACTGTCTTGTCAACAAAAGAGGAGCCCTCCCCGGGAGAACAAACAATCCAAACCCTGGGGGTTTGGATTGTTTGTTATTTCAGTCCTACAAGATGGCCTGAAGAGGCGACTGGAGCTACATAGCAATGAACGCTGATTGCGCATTGAAGTAAGTAGCCAGGTCCTCTAGCTCCTGGTCCCAGCCCTTCTCGTTATCAGAACGAATAGAATCTCTCGTTTCGGCGGACAGAGTGGAAAAGCCGGACTCGACAAGGGTCAACTTTGTGCCTTCCCCGACGCTCTCCAGGGTAAACTCCACGAGCGTGTTGGGCAACGTATGTATGGGCTCTTTGTGATCGCTCACAGAGGAGCGCCAGCGAAATGAGAAGCAATGAGGGGGGTCCACTGTTTCCACAACAGCGGGAAAATTACCTCCTCCCTCCCAGCCGAACAACGCATCCCCACCAGGTCTTAGATCGATCTGGGCATCGGCTCCGAACCAGATCGACAGGTGCTCGGCCTCGGTGAGCGCACTCCAAACTCGCTCAATAGGGACACGTAAGGTTATAGTACGTTCCAGCTTATCTGCGCTGTCCATTCACTCCTCCAGCAGGTGACTAGCGTCCGCCCCCACCCCAGGGAGGGTTATCTGCGCCTAGGTCCGGCATATTCGTGTTCGATATAGAGCCGCCCAGCTTGGATATAAGACCTGTGAGGGCCGCTTCTTGCGCATTGAGAGACGCTCTCATATCGTAGTTCTCGGTGCTGCCTATCTCTTCTCGAAGCTCGGGGATGTAAGAGTAGAGGGCCTGCAACAGGGCTGATACCTCGTCCTCGTTCAGTGTAACTTGCATCTTTTTCCTCCTGGTTGGTCTGCTGCTTTATGAGCAATAAGCGGGCCTATATAAGTCCTAGCTCCTTACCCACCTTCTCAAACATGCCGAGCGCGCTATCCATATTCTCCTTTGTATGGGCTGCCGTGATGATCGTGCGCACCCGGCTCCTGGCCTCCGGCACCGTCGGGTAGCCTATACCCTGAGCGAAGACGCCCTCCTGAAAGAGCCGGTCGCTCAATTGCATAGCACGCAGGCCGCTGCCGGCAATCACAGGTGTGATGGGGGTCTCGCTCTGGCCTATATCGAAGCCCAGGCGCTTCAGCCCGCCTTTGAAGTAGCGGGTATTCTCCCATAACTTATCGATTAGTTGAGGCTCGCTCTCAAGAACGTCTAAGGCGGCTATGCAGGTAGCGATCACGCTGGGAGGCAAGGCATTGGAGAAGAGCAGCGGTCTTGCCTTGTGTATGAGGAAGTCGCGCAGAGGCTGGATTCCGGCAATATACCCTCCCTGAGCGCCTATAGCCTTGGAGAAGGTGCCAATCTGTATGTCGACCCGCCCATTTAGCCCGCAGTGGTCAACACTGCCCCGCCCATTGCTCCCCAGCACCCCCGAGGCATGCGCATCGTCTACATAGGTGGCCGCTCCATACCGCTCGGCAAGCTCCACTATCTCCTTCAGAGGCGCTATATCGCCGTCCATGCTGAAGACACCATCAGTAATGATGATCTTTGTCCGGGCGCTCTGGGCCTCCTTCAGCTTGGCCTCCAGGTCGTTCATATCAGCATGCTTGTAGATGTGCCGTGAAGCTTTCGAGAGCCGGATGCCGTCTATTATAGAGGCGTGGTTGAGCTCGTCCGATATGATCGCATCACCTTCCTCCATTAGAGACTGGATAATGCCTACGTTGGAGGTGAAACCCGATTGGAAGGCCAAAGAAGCTTCTGTATGCTTGAAGCGAGCCAGTCTAACTTCAAGCTCCTCGTGCAGATCCATCGTGCCAATGATCGTGCGTACGGCCGCTGTACCCACTCCATGAGTTTCGATAGCTCTGATGGCGGCTTCGCGCAGGCGAGGGTGAGTCGTCAGGCCCAGGTAGTTGTTGGACGACAGGTTGATAACCTCCTTGCCGTCTATAACGCACACCGCCTTCTCCTCGCCCTGCACCACCCGGAGCTTGCGGAACATATGCTTCTGCTTGAGGTTGTCTATTTCGCCTTCGAGGCGCACGCGCAAAGCTTCTTGCATCTCCTGATCTCTCCCATCTTCTATTTGGACCCTTAGTCTGGTGCCCCACCAGCTAAATAGTGATTGCTTTGTTGCATTCCATCTCACATGGTGGGATGGAATGCAACTGGTTATACTTTCCTGGTAGGGTACTAGTGCCTCACCAGCTAAAGATTGACTACTTTGTTTCATGTTTCTCACCCATGTGATAAACATGAAACAATCAATACTTTGCTGGTGAGATACTAGTACCTTACCAGGAAAGTATTAATGGTTGCATTCCATCTCACCGTAGGTGAGATGGAATGCAACAAAACAATCACTATTTAGCTGAGGCATGGTCATAAATAGTCATGCAGCTTTCAAGAAGGGTTTGAGGCCAACATTGAGG
>JALYYZ010000084.1 GCA_030945985.1 Chloroflexota bacterium | reverse complement strand
CGCCGGAAAGCCTCGATAAAGGACCATATGCGTGTGAAATCGGAGTTAGAGTGGCGCGCCTCACATGAGAAACAGCCCATTCGACGCTGATTTCTCCTGCATCTCTATGCTATAATTTCTGATACATGCCAAAATTCACCTCATATTTATTTACCTTATGGAGGACACTTATGGTTACCAGGCGTCATACACCGATCTCCAACCGAGTGTTAGGCTTGCTATGGCTGCTACTTTGCCTATCTCTTCTCCCTTCGGCATTGGTGCAAGCCCAGACGCCTCCACAGTCTACGCCCGGCCCTGCGCCCGTACAGGCAAATAGTGCTCCCGCACCTGCCGATCTTCTCTCATATGTCACCGATATATTTCCACAGCGCGAACGTGATCTGTGGACCATGCGTGCAGACGGCACCGACAAGAAGCAGCTTACCAAAGGCTTTAACGTCTGGTTTGCCTCCTGGTCGCCCGATGGTAAGCGCCTTGCCGTAAGTACCGAGGCATCAGCCCTCTATGTGCTCAACACCGACGGCTCGGACCAGAAGCTTATAGCTACAGGCTCATATTCGCCTCCCTTCTGGTCGCCGGATGGGCACTTCATCGCTTATGTGGGCGGTGAAAAGTTCGCGCTGCCGGTGGCGCGGGGCAACTTGCGCATCATACCTGCGACGGGTGGAGACTCATGGCTCGTGCCTGGCGGTGAGGATATACCCTCTCTACCACCCGGAGCCGCTGCTGTAGCCTGGTCGGGCGACGGTACCAGGATAGCGTGCGGTTGGCCTGGCCGTATCCTGGAAATAGCAGGCGGCCCGCACACTCCTGTGGCTTCTACCCCGCTCAAGGGAGCAGGCGCAGGTATGTTCGTTGTTGCAGGCGGGTGGGCTCCGGACGGTAAGCATCTCGCAGTCACCAACGGCAAAGATTACGGTATCCTGGATATGACCACCGGCAACTTTGTGGCGATTGCCACTTCGCTCAAGCAGCCAGGTCTAGCGCGACCCGGCGTGTCATGGTCGGCCGGCCTCAAGAAAGTGGCTTTCTCTATCAATAGCGCTGCAGAAGATGGCCAGCGACTTTTCCTGGCAGACTTCGATGGGCATAACGCCCAACTGATCCTCTCCCACCCTCACAAGGCGCATTATACAGGTGAAGTAAGCGATTACGGACCACCTAACTTCTCGGCTGACAGCAAGACCATGCTTATGCGTGTGTCGCGCACTACGTCGCAGGGAGGCAAGCTAATTTATACCCACGAATCGTGGTTGGTGCGTACCGATGGATCGGGTGGAGAGAAGCTGTTGGACGGCTTCAACGCCGGCTGGCAGCCTAAAACCAAGATCAAGCTGCCCGATCCTGCTTTCTGGTTCCAGTGGCGCATCGCCGACCTCCCGGTAGCCAACAACCAGGCATCTCGCCCCTACCTCTGGGGACCCACGGCTATATTCTCAGGTACCGAGGCGTTCGCTGGGGCCGTTGGCGGCAATCAGTCGGTGGTCTACTTCGACAAAGGCAGGATGGAAATAAAAGACCCCAATCCCGCTTATCCAACCAAATACCTGGTAGTCGCCGGCGCTCTCTCCAGGGAGATGGTCACGGGCCAGATAGCTACAGGCGCGTCTCAGTATGACACGCGCATGCCTGCCGATGTCATGATCGCGGGCGATGATCCTAATGCCGATGCGCCGACCTTTGCTACGTTCAACACATTAGGCGCAGGCACCGATGCAGGCAAAGTCCAGGACCGCACAGGCCAACCAATAGACGAGACCCTGTCCCACGATGGCACAATTCGATCAAATGCCGACCTGGGCCACCTTGCCAAAGTCGCAGCCTTCAGGCCTGAGACGGGCCATAACCTACCCGACGTCTTCGCCAACTACTTCAAGAGCCAGAGTTGGGACTGGATCTACGTGGCAGGCTACCCTATCTCCGAGCCCTACTGGGCCAGGGTAGGTGTTGCCGGCCAGCAGCATGATGTGCTGGTGCAGATATTCGAGCGTCGCACCGTGACCTTCGACCCCTCAGCCCCGGAGCCATACAAGGTGCAGTTCGGGAACGTGGGTAGGCAGTATTACACCTGGCGCTATGGCTCGAAGTAGCTCGTGGGCCGTAGACCGCAGAATTATCCCGCAACCGCTCAGGAGACAGCAAAATGCCACAACCGCAAATAGTGCCTTACGGCTCCTGGGAGTCTCCCATAACATCCGACCTGATCGTCTCCGACTCGGTGGGTCTTGGACAAATTGCTCTCGATGGTGAGGATGTTTACTGGAGCGAGTCGCGACCCTCGGAAGGCGGCCGCAACGTTATAGTACGGTGTAAGGCAGATGGCACAATTGCCGATATGTTGCATGGCCCCTACGACGCTCGGAGCCGTGTGCATGAATATGGCGGAGGCGCTTATTTTGTTCATGGTGGCACCATATACTTCTCCAACTATGTTGACCAGCGTCTCTACAGCCTTATGGGGGAGCGTGAACCGCAGCCTATTACGCCTGATGGGGAGTACAGGTATGCTGATGGCGTTGTCGATACTCATAGAGGCCGTATTGTTTGCGTACGGGAGGACCATACCGTTGAAGGTCGGGAGGCGGTGAACTCGATAGTCAGCCTATCTCTGGATGGTTCAGGCGAGGCCCAGGTGCTGGTTTCAGGCAACGACTTCTACGCGCAACCTCGCCTCAGCCCCGACGGTCTGCTGATGGCCTGGGTCACCTGGACCCACCCGAATATGCCGTGGGGCGACACAGAGTTATGGACGGCTCGGGTGAACGATGACGGCTCTCTGGGAGCCGCCAAGAAAGTAGCCGGTGGGCCGCGAGAGGCCGCTATTCAGCCTGAATGGTCCCCCGATGGTGTACTCTACTTCATCTCCGACCCGGACGGATGGTGGAACATTTACAGGTGGAGAGACGGCCATGTGGAGCCTGTAGTCACTATGGAGGCCGAGTTCGGATACCCAATGTGGCAGTTCGGCGGCTCGGCCTATTGCTTCGAGTCATCGGAGAGGATCATCTGCCGCTATCTCCACAATGGCGTGGCTCACCTGGCCTCAATCGACCTGGTGAAAGGCGTCATCAATGAGATAGAGATCAACTACACCTCTGTTTATCAGGTGATGTGCAAACCGGGTTTCGCTATTATGACCGTGGCATCTCCTTCTGAGCCGACCTCGCTGGTGCAACTTGAACTGGCGAGTGGGAACGTAGAGGTGTTCAGGATGGCGAGTAATCAACAGCTAGATTCCGGCTATGTGTCAATACCCGAGGCAATAGAATTCCCCACTGAGGGAGGCCTGACCTCCTATGGCTTCTTTTATCCTCCCAAGAACCACGATTTTGTGGCCCCGCAAGGAGAAAAGCCGCCTTTGCTGGTAATGAGCCACGGTGGCCCTACAAGCTCCGTTTCGGCTACTTTCAGCCCCAATATCCTATACTGGACCAGCAGGGGCATTGGCGTTCTTGACGTGAATTATGGTGGTAGTACAGGTTACGGGCGAGATTATCGTGAACGCCTCAACGGCCAATGGGGCGTGGTAGATGTGGACGATTGCGTCAATGGCGCGCTCTATCTCGTCAAGAGAGGCGATGCAGACGGGGATCGCCTGATCATCCGAGGGGGCAGCGCAGGTGGCTATACCACCCTCAATGCTCTCACCTTCCGCGACGTATTCAAGGCGGGCGCTAGCTACTACGGTGTTAGTGACCTGGAGGCTATGGTCCAGGACACTCACAAGTTCGAGTCCCGCTACCTCGACAGCATGATTGGACCCTATCCTGAGCGCAAGGATCTCTATATCGAGCGCTCTTCCGTCCACTCTGTTGACAGGTTGTCCACCCCGATAATCTTCTTTCAGGGCCTCGAAGACAAAGTGGTGCCTCCCAACCAGGCCGAGATGATGGTTGACGCGTTGCGTCGCAAAGGTCTGCCTGTCGCGTACGTGCCTTTCGAGGGAGAGCAGCACGGCTTCCGTAAGGCTGAGAATATCAAGCGTTCCCTGGACAATGAGCTATATTTCTACTCGCGCGTCTTAGGCTTCAAGCTAGCCGGGCATATTGAGCCTCTTGAAATAGAGAACCTGGCCTGACTGAGCACTCCCGGAGG